>CAZLPD010000004.1:46053-51559 GCA_964561355.1 uncultured Gammaproteobacteria bacterium | reverse complement strand
CTTGTCATCCCGACCGGAGTTCGACGGAGTGGAGGGATCACGGCCGTTCGGGGATAGCGAAGGTCTCTCCACTCCACTGCGTTGCGGTCGAGACGACAAAAAAAGGGGGGACGAGCAATCCACAAAAACCAAAAAACCCTCTGAAATGCAAAACACTCACCGTAGGGGGCGAGTGCGCAGTGACAGAAGGCGGTCTGTCGTCCGGTGGGCGTGGCTCTTACGAGCTAGCCCGGTTAGGTTGGACCTCGTGGCGAGGTAGGGGGGGGTGGGGGAAGGGGCGGGGGATCTCAGCGCGAGGCGAAGTTGCCGTGGTGGCGGCCGTGACGGCGCGAGTGGCGGTTCGACGCGGGCGTCTCGACGAGAGTGCGGTGACCCTCGTCAGCATCCGCGAAGCGGAGGTAGTCGGGAGTGCGACGGCCCGGGAGCGTCGTCCCGACGGTGCTCGGGTCGCGCCTCGGGGCGGGCGTCGCGGTCGTCGTCGAGTCGGTCGGCACGGCGGCGGGGAGACCGATCTCCGTGTCGAAGGCCCGATCGAGCTCATCGGCGAAGGCGGTGACGGGGGCGAGGAAGGCGGCGAGGGCGAGGAAGGCGGTGCGGATGTTCACGAGGGGCCTCTTCTGTTGGTGTGAAATGCGCCGAAGCGCGGGTGGTCCGTGGCTCTCTCCAATCGCATCGCGCGAGGATGAGCTGCCGGGGCGTGATGTCGACCTCTGGGGTCAACTTCAAGCCGAACAGCTCATCTAGTCGCTTTTTAGCCTCGTTTCCTTGGCTGATTTCCTGTGGTTTTAAGGGGCGACTTCCTTCTCATCCTTACAAGATATAGTATGCCAGAAATTGGCGGTTTTGTCAAGGGTTTTAGGGGGTATTTTTCCGCTAAGATTAGCCAAATTATTTTGGCTAAGATAAGCCCTTTTTTGAGGGGGATTTTTTGTACAAATTCTTGTCGTCTCGACCGCAACGCAGTGGAGTGGAGAGACCCTCGTTGTCCCGTCCGAATGACCAAGATCCCTCCACTCCGTATGACTTCGGTCGGGATGACAAGGGAATAAGGAAGAAGCTTCGGTCGGGATGACAAAAAAAGGAAGCGACCGAGATAAAAAAGAGAGACGACAAGAGGAAAAGGCGATGGTATGCTCCCTCAATATGACAGAACGCTTCAAAGCCATCTCATCCGTCTACATGCTCATGATCAAGGACCAAAATATTCTATTATTGCGTCGTTGCAATACCGGTTACTGTGACGGGATGTATGGATTGCCCGCTGGTCACGTCGAGGCAGGTGAGAGTGTGCGACAAGGCATGATCCGCGAAGCGCGCGAGGAAGTCGGTATCGATTTTCTTTCTGATCAGCTTCACGTCGTCCACCTTCGCAGCCGTAACGCTTCCGATGGCCACCGCATCGATCACTTCTTTCGCGCGACGGAGTGGGATGGCGAAGTACAAAACAAGGAACCTGGAAAATGTGATGATCTCTCTTGGTTCCCTCTGAGCGCGCTTCCAGAAAACACGATCCCTTACATCCGCGACGTCATCGAGCGCGTAGAGCGAGCCGATGTGTACAGCGAGGAGGGATGGGTCTAAGATCGAATCATATGCTTCAACCACAAACACCAGCCCCCGCATTCTCCCTCCGTGCGCAAGATGGCCAAACCTACTCGCTCGAACAATTCCGCGGCAAGTACACGTTGCTCTACTTTTATCCAAAAGATGACACGCCAGGATGCACCAAGGAGGCTTGCAGTATCCGCGATCAATTTAGCGAGTTCGGCGTGCTTGGTGTTGTTGTGCTCGGTGTAAGCGCAGACTCTGTCGAAAGCCACAAAGCCTTTGCGGAAAAATATCACCTCCCATTCCTTCTCCTTGCCGACGAAACAAAAGAGACCATCAAAGCCTATAAAGCTGATGGTCTCCTCTTTACGAAGCGCGTATCGTGCTTGATCGATCCACAAGGGATGATCGCCAAGGTCTATCCAGATGTCGATCCCGCCAGCCACGCGGCGCAGATTCTCGAAGACGTCCGTCAGTCCGTGTAGGTTGCCTACGAAGCTGCTTTCACGACCGCGTCCACCAACTCCTTAATCTTCTTCTGCGTCTCTTCATCCGTCACGTTGCCTGCAACGTCGATCTTCTTGTCTACGGCAGAGATCTGCACCTCAGGAAGATAAAGCGTGTGGCATCCGAGAATCGAGAAGATGTACTTAAGATGTGGTTGCATGCGCACAGTCCCGAACCCACCAGGGGATCCGCCCATCACGCCAACGACCTTACCCTTCCAGCTATTCTGTCCGTATGGACGCGAAGCCCAATCGATAGCGTTCTTGAGAGGGGCTGAGATCGAGTAGTTGTATTCGGGCGAAGCGATGATGATCGCATCTGCCTTGGTGATAGCTTCTTTGAGCGCCTTTACGGAAGCAGGAAGGTCCTGTTCAAGATCAGGGTTGATAAGTGGCAGCGAAGCAATGTCGGCCATTTCGTGTGTAGCGCCAGCAGGAAGCTGTGTCGTGGCGTAGGCCAAAAGCGCCGTGTTGTAGGAGCCTTTGCGCAATGAACCAGAAATCGTGAGGATGTGCATAGAAGTTGGCTATGAATGAAGACGCAAGCTATCCTAGCACGAGCTTATGACCTCGACAGCATTCCACGATTTCGTCATCCACGACGTCCTCGGGCACATCCCCGGTATTCGCTCGCGCAAGATGTTCGGCGGGTATGGGATCTATCACGAAGGCAAGATCTTCGCCCTCATCGCAGAAGGCGTGCTCTACTTCAAAGTCCACGACGGGAACCGCGCGATGTACGAAGAAGTAGGCTCAAAACCATTCACCTATCAAAACCGAGGCAAGACCTACGCCATGTCCTACTGGGAGCTGCCGGAACAAGTGATGAACGATCGGCAGGAAGTAGAGCGGTGGGTAAAGGCTTCGTTACACACATCATAAAACTATGACACAAACTGCAACCTTCGGCGCTGGCTGTTTTTGGGGAGTGGAACACGCGTTTCGTTCCTTGCCAGGGGTCGTAAAGACGGCTGTCGGCTACATGGGTGGAACAAAAGATAAGCCAAGCTATGAAGCCGTCTGCACCGGCGGGACGGGTCACGCAGAAGTTGTTGAGGTCGAGTTCGAGCCAGAGAAGACGAGCTACGAAGATCTCCTCAATCTGTTCTTCGGCAGCCACAACCCAACAACGGTAAACAAACAGGGTCCAGATGTAGGAACACAATATCGTTCCGTCATATTTTATTATTCCGATGAACAAAAGCAAGCGGCGGAAGCGTTTAAAGAGCGCGCACAAGCACAATTCGATCGTCCAATCGTGACGGAGATCGTCTCCGCCCAACCCTTTTGGCGCGCCGAGGAATATCACCAGCAGTTCACCGACAAGCATCCAGAATACACGTGCCACATTCCGCGGAAGTTGTTCTCCTGAGAACGCTGGGTTAGATTGGGTAAAGCGCGATGTACTATGGCCACCCCCTTCAATCTCTTCCAAACCCTCACGCGTCTCGACGGGTACTATGAATGTCCAAAAGACGCGCAGCGCCGTCGTCTTGGTCCACTCGTTGGATACACCGCGCGCGATGAGCAAAAGCGACAGTTGGTCGGCGATGTCTATCTAAACTTTTCTTGCTTAGAGGAATCGCCGCTCGACCTTCGTGCCGCGGCTAAGACGTTGGCAGAGATGATCACCGCACGTGGAATCAAGATGGACGCAATCGCTGCCATGCCGATGGGCGCCCTAAGTCTTGGCGTGATGCTCGCGGAGGAAATGAGTGCGTCAGGCAAAACGTGCCGCTACCTCTTCGCAGAAAAAGACCTGGTCGCCTCAAAGGAGGTCGGTGGCAAACCAGAAAGCAATCTCATCTTCGGTCGGCATGTGCCAAAAGAAGGGGAGCGCGTGTTGATCTTGGAGGATGTAGGAAACAACTTCTCAACCGTACGCGAAGCCATCACGCTCATCGAAGCCGCGGGAGCCGAAGTTGTCGGCATCGCGTGCGCCTTCAATCGATCACCAGATATCAAAGATGAGCTCATCGTAAATCAAACATCACTCCCTCTCGTTGAGTTAGCTCGCAAAGTCTTTCCATCCTATCGACAAGATGATCCGGAAGTGGCCGCAGACATCGCCGCCGGTAATGTAGTGCTCAGTACCAAAAAAGAATGGGCAAAGCTCAAAACAGCCATGCAATCATCCCTATGACAAACACCGAATACGTCGTCCTGGTCGACGAAGAAAACAACGTGCTAGGCACCATGCCAAAAGCAGAGGTGCACACAGCGAACACGCCACGTCATCGTGCCTTCTCCTCATTCATCTTCAACTCCAAAGGTGAGCTCTTATTGCAGCAGCGCGCGAAGTCTAAAAAGACGTGGCCACTGGTTTGGTCGAACTCGTGCTGCGGCCATCCAACGCTCGAAGAATCTCCCGTGCAGGCCGCCCATCGCCGTCTCTCGTTCGAGCTCGGATTAGATGTGCCGAATTTGGAAGAGATGGCGCCATATCGTTATTGCTTCACGCGTGATGGGGTGATGGAAAACGAGATCTGTCCGATTGTTGTTGGG
The DNA here is from genome assembly GCA_964561355.1 of uncultured Gammaproteobacteria bacterium. Lineage (GTDB taxonomy): Bacteria > Patescibacteriota > Patescibacteriia > 2-12-FULL-60-25 > 2-12-FULL-60-25 > JAGOUY01. The sequence continues at coordinate 47,000 of CAZLPD010000004.1, read as the reverse complement.
AGAACGGACGTACAACCAAACCCAAATCCAGACGAAGTCGAAGCGATCCGTTGGATCCCTTGGCAAGCTTTTGTCGACGAAATCCGCGCTCACCCACAAGACTGGTCAGAATGGTGCGCCGAGGAGGTGGAGATTTTGGCAGCGAGCGAACGGTTTAAGAAGTGGATGCTGTAAACGACTATGCAAAAATCCAACGCTGATTGGCAAAAAGAATTGCCGGAAGATGTCTACCACGTCACACGTGAGAAGGGGACGGAAGCGCCTTTCTCCGGCGACTATTGGAACGAATTTCGTCCGGGGATGTACACCTGCTCAAACTGTGGCGAGCCGCTCTTTGTGTCGGATAATAAGTTCGACGCAGCCTGTGGTTGGCCAAGCTTCGACCGCGCGGCAAAGGATGGTGCCGTCGCCGAGCGCGTCGATACGACACACGGCATGGTTCGTCGCGAAGTCATCTGCTCGCACTGTAACGCGCATCTTGGTCACGTCTTCGACGACGGTCCAAAAGACACAACGGGCCAACGTTACTGCATCAACTCGTTGTCGTTAAAGTTTGATCAGAAAACGTAGGGGTGGATGGCATCCACCCGGGTCGACGCCGTCGGCCCCCACTAGACAATAGGACAAAAACCAACAAAGATACTCGCCATGTCCGATCTTCTCACGCTTGCCGTCAAAAACCTGGGCGATACCCTTCGCCTCGCCTTCGAACACCAACCCACCGATCCGGCGCTGGTGGTGTTTGATGATGAGCACGAACTGACGAAGCTCCTCGTAGAAGCCTATCGCGTGGTGCTGCCATCCGCAGAGTTTTTGCGCGTCGCAGATACAACCGGCGAAGCGATCCGCGAGCGTTTCAAGCAAATGCCAGCCGGCGCCCTCGTCGTCCTCGTGCAGACCACCAACTTTCGCCTCAACGAGTTCCGTTTTCGTTTGGAGATCTTTGC
>CAZLPD010000004.1:31640-45953 GCA_964561355.1 uncultured Gammaproteobacteria bacterium | reverse complement strand
CTTTTGATCTACGGGCTAGCGGGAGCGGACCACATGGTACAAATCCACGAACCATTTTTAGCCACGGTAAAAGAGGGGATTATTGATGCGCCTGCTGGATCCCCACAGATCTTCCAAGACACGATTGCCCTCATCCGTGCACAGGAACGCTCGCTAGTGCGCGAAATCGGCTTTGGTCTCAACCCAGCCATGGACCGCACCCGTGTCGTAAACGACATTACGGCCTACGAACGCATGACGGGGCTCCATCTCTCCCTTGGAGAAAAGCACGGTATTTACAAGAAGCCAGGCCTTGAACCTGGGAAGACGCGCTACCACGTGGATGTCTTCGTGGCCGCTGACCGTATCCTCATCGACGACGAGGTCATCTTCGAAAACGGCGTCTACACCGTCGGGGGTTGATTCTTCTGCAAAAATAAAGTAGGCTCAACAACTCCGCAGAGAAGGGCTCGCGGAGTGTTTTGTTGGGAGAGCTGAGTGGAAGACGACGATCAGGACGGAAACGGAGAAGGCTTGGGGAGAGAGCAAACGCCGCTCTTTGAGAGGGGTCGAGTAAGCCACGGACCCATGCTCGTGGAAAGAGCGGGTGAGCAAGTCATCCGCGACGAGTATGGCTACGTGGTGATGACTGACCTCATGAGCGAGATCGGTTGCAGGAAGCGATTCGCTCCAAAGGTGTGCGTCGTCATTTACGACGCGTTCGAACAAGAGCTGAGCTGGATGCGCCAGTCCTTCATTCTGACGTTCGACGTGGGAGGAGAATGGGAGCTCGCGCTCCTGGACTCCCGCCGCGCCAGAATGGTAGTCGCCTGGGGAAATGCCCCGGGAGGTTGGTCTAACCACTATGCGCAGGACATCCCTGCGTGTCAGGTGGCGGATCTCCCTGGATTGATCAAGAGCGTCTCGAGTTGGGTTCTTCGGTACAGCAAACAGCACCTTCAAGTCTCCTGACCCTCATCGGTCTTCGTCCTTTCTTTCTTCGCGGGTACCTCGCTACTCGCCGCCTCTGAAGATGAGATCTTCACTGATGAGTCCGATACCGTTATGGTATCCAAGGACGAAAGGCTTTTATGCACACCATCGATTCGTTGAAAGCGCATTTACATACACAGGACGCCCCTGGATTGGCGTTAGATATCGACGACACTCTGTGTGTCACGGGTCGTATTTGGTACGACGAACTCAAAAGAGTCGCAGGAGACCCAGGTCTCACCTTTGAAGAAATGTGGAAGCAGTACAGTGGACGATTCCAACAAGCTCCTGCCTGGAAAGATCATCCAGCCGTTGCCACGTGGATTCACGAGATGATCAACTCACACGATCACTACGCAGCGCTCATCCCATGGGAAAAAGCCAAAGAACGTGTGTGGGATGTGAATGGTATCGTGCCGATTCGCGCCTACGTCACCATGCGCTCATTATCCGTACTCGATGCCACGCAAGCCTGGCTCGACGCGCACGGATTCCCAAAGGCACCGATTCTGTCTCGCCCGATCGACATTCCAAATCTAGAGATGCACGCCTGGAAAGCACGCGCGCTCGAAGAGCTTTACCCTCACCTCGTCGGTATTGTTGATGATGATCCGCACGTCATTCGCCAACTAAAACCAGGCTACCAAGGAACTGTGTTTCTCTTCGGTGAAGCCGAGCGCCCTCGTGAAGATATCAACGTCGTCTGCTGTAAGAATTGGGATGATGTCTACGCCCGTGTCCAAGAGCTTGATCAATCCTAACGCGTCCTTCAAACTCACAGCATATGGAAACATCTTCTGTGAAATTCTTCCTCATCCCTTCTCTCTTGCTGGGCCTTAGTCTCTACGGTTCCGTGAAGCTCGCTGCCGAAAGTTACGAGCGCGTTAAAGCCAACGATCAAACCATCTCCGTCACCGGTTCCGCGGATCGTACGATTACCTCTGATTCCGTAAAGTGGACGGGGAGTTTTTCACGCAGCGCCGATGCCGCCGGTCTCAAAGACGCCAACGTCGCCATGAAGAACGACCTCAACGCCGTACTTACCCTTCTTCATTCGCGTGGTGTGCAGGATAGCCAAATCACCATCCAGCCCATGGCAGCAACACCTGTGTGCGCCGGCCAGCAAGGCACGCCCTACTACGATCGCAACGGCGGACCAACGTGTGGCACAAGCCTCGTCTCCGGCTACAACTTGCAACAGGGGATCATGGTCGAATCACCAAACGTCAAAGAGGTCACAAAGCTCGCGCAGGAGGCCCCAACGACCCTCGTGCAAGACGGTATCCTTTTCACGAGCGTGAACCTCGAGTATTACTACACCAAGCTTGGCGACCTAAAACTCGAGATGTTGAGCGCCGCTAGCCAGAACGCCAAGGATCGCGCCCAAAAGATCGCCGAAACCACTGGCTCTAAGATCGGCAAGCCGCAATCCGCTGGCATGGGTGTCTTCCAGGTCACTGCTCCAAACTCCGTCGACGTTTCCGACTACGGCACGTACGACACGAGCTCCATGGAAAAGAAGGTCACCTCCGTTGTCAGAATGAGCTTCCTGCTCCAATAATAAAATACCGCAACAAAAGCCTCGATCCTGCGTCGAGGCTTTTCAATTTGGGCTTTTTGTGCTACCCATAACGGCAGGTGCGCAACCAGAAACGGAGGTTATGCGCATGAATGATCAAGATCGGCCCCCCGGCGGCGACGACGATGGGCGTAAGGCGACGCTCCTCGACGAAGTCCCCCCGCTCTTCTGTCGGAGGTGTCAGACGCTTCTCGATGGCGGGGTGAAGTTCTGCCACAACTGTGGTCAGAAGCAGTCCGAAGATGCTCCCGACCACGTCGTGCGGGTGCGTCTCGAGGGCAACGCGCAGCCGGCATCTACCTGGCCTGCGCTGCCGCCCTCTCAAGCTCCTTCACCCCCGCTCGCCGCACAGGCAGCTCCTGTCGAGAAGCGCAGGCGCACCATCTTCGAGGTACTGTCCTCGCCCTTCGAGGAGCCGCCCCCTGACGAGTCACGGGACGACCGCTGGGACCGCGTCTTCGCCAAGTCGGTGATGATCGGCTTCGGCGTCCTGGTGGTGGCCGCCATCGTGGTCATCATCTGCAAGGTGATCGCCTTCCTGCTCCTTCTCTGAATTCGCGTCATCGCACCCCCTACCCTCCTGCCCTTCCGGGCTTCTTTTGTTTTTAGGCTTTATTTTTTTAGAGCTTTATGCTGGACTATGGCTGCGAACACTAACCACAGGAGGTTCGCGCCATGTCCGGTGAACGAAAGAGTACGCTCATGGGTGGTCACGGGGTCGATCTCGGTCCCGGCCAGCCCGCCCTCGCTCCGGTTCTGGTACCGGTAGCGGCTCCGGCGCCCCCCGCTCCCGAACCCGAGTCGGTCGTCGCGCCCGCGACCCCCATCGTCCCGGCGGCCCCGGCAACTCTCCCGGCTCAGCCTGACAAGCCGAGAGCGCCGACGGGCACGACCCTCAGCCCTGATGGGGCCAAGACGCAGGCCATGGCGGCCGCCAAGCTGCCGTACATGCAGGAAGCGCTCAAGCAGCGTCGTCGGAGTCGACGGATCGTGCGCACGGTGGTGGGGGCGTCTCTCCTCCTCGCTCTGGGGGCGCTGATCCTCGCTCTCCTGCGCGCCGCCAAGATGATCTAGGTTGTATCGTCTACGTCCCTTCTAAAAACACCTACTCTTCACCCACCCCTGACCGCCCCGCGAGCTCTCCTCGCAGCCGCGGATCGGGGTCTTGTTTGTTTTGATGGCGGACAAGATGCTAAGATACAAACAAACGCACATTATTTTATGAATCAACAACCTGTTCAGCCAACGTCGCGCAAAGCTTGGTGGGGAATCATCGCTCTTATCGTCATGGTCGTCGGGTATGTTGCCGTACGAGAATCGTGGATCCCGTCGCGTGCAAAAAAACAGCCGGCATCCGTGCCACCAAAACCCGAAGTAGCAGCTGATGCCTATACGCTCGGCGCGGTCCTTCCTCTTTCTGGAGGCGCTTCCTCTTTGGGATTGCCAATGCAAAAAGCCATTCAGCTCGCCGTGGATCAGATCAATGCAAAAAACGGACCAGGAAAAAAAGTAAACGTGGTATTTGGTGATGGAAAATGTCTTTCAGAAGATGCTGCCACGGCCGCGCAAGGCCTCATCGACACAAATCACGTGGCCGCCATCATCGGAGGCGCTTGTTCCGGTGAGGTGCTCGGTCTCGCTCCTATCGTGAGCAAGCAAAAGGTGGTCGCCATGTCTCCTTCCGCAACGCTTGCTGACATCACCATCAAAGGCGGCCCATACGTCTACCGCCTCGCACCATCAGACGCCTTTGCAGGCAAAATGGCCGCCGCCTACGCCGCCAACGATCTCAACCTCTCGCGTGCCGCCGTCATCTCCGAACGCACGGTGTATGCCCAGGGCCTGCGCAAGTCATTCATAACGGCCTTCAAGTTGTTAGATGGAACGGTGCCTATCGATGAGACCTACGACACCGGAACCACGGATTTTCACGAGCAGGCTCGCAAGATAAAGGAAGCGAACGTAGACGTCGTCTACCTCCTTCCACAAAGCGGCGAGGCAGGCGCGAACATCCTCAAAGCCCTCGCGGACGAACATGTAACAGCAAAACGCCTCACAGCAGATGCGCTCCTCGACCACGACCTCGCCAAGACCCGCGCGGATGTTATGGAAGGCGTGATTGGCTTCGAACCCTACTTCCAAGAAGAAGTCGCAGGTGCAGAGCAGTTCATGAAAGACTACAAAGCGGCATATCACGAAGATCCAGCCTATCCATTCTTCATGTCGAACGCCTACTCAGAGGTGTACCTCTTCAAAGACATGCTCGATAAAAACAATGGCCGCGCAGACAAGATGCAGGAATCGCTGTATCACCTGAGGAATTGGAACGGAGGATCGCTAAAGGATGTCTCCTTTGATGAAAGCGGTGACGCGCAATCTCGCACCTACGCCGTCAGAAAAATCAAAGACGGTGTGATCGAAACCGTGCGCACATTCAGCCTCGAATAAGCGGCTGACCCACAAAAACAGAACGCCTTTGCTCGTTCTGTTTTTGTTCTGTATGCTAAGACTATATGGATGCACGTCCTCCTCTTGCGGATCGCATGCGCCCGCGGACGCTCGATGAGCTCACGGGCCAAGAACGCCTTGTCGGTCCGAACACGCCTCTTCGTCGTCTCATCGAACAAGATCGCGTCCCTTCGATGATTCTTTGGGGTCCGCCAGGCTCCGGCAAAACAACCCTCGCGCGCCTCATCGCTGGCATGACAGGCGCCGTCTTCGAGCAAGTATCAGCGGTGATGGCGGGCGTGGCCGATCTCCGTCGCGTTGTTCGCGAAGCCGAAGTGCGCCTTCACGATCCAGAACACCAAAAGCGCACCATCCTCTTCGTCGACGAAATCCATCGCTTCAGCAAAAGCCAACAGGATGCGCTGCTTCCGTGTGTCGAAAGCGGCGTGATCACCCTCATCGGTGCAACCACAGAAAACCCAAGCTTCGAAGTAAACCCCGCTCTTCGTTCGCGTGGACGAGTGTTCGTGCTAGATCGTCTCTCAGACGAAGCACTGCGTCTCATCATCGATCAAGCGCTGCATGATGCAGAGCGTGGTCTAGGTGGGCAACACGGCGTGATAGAAGCGCGTGCCATCGAAATGCTAGTCGCACTGGCAGATGGAGACGCAAGGCAAGCGCTCACGGCCCTCGAGCTCGCGTTTCTTTCGGCGCCGCTAGGGGAGGATGGAGTGCGTCGTATCACGGGTGAACACGTACGTGAGGCGTTGCAACGCGCACAATTCACCTACGACAAAGGCGGTGAAGAGCATTACAACATCATCTCGGCGCTGCACAAATCCATGCGCGGATCTGATACCGATGCCTCTCTCTACTGGTTAGCGCGCATGCTAGAAGGCGGCGAAGATGTGTTGTATGTAGCGCGTCGCCTAGTCCGTTTCGCATCCGAAGATATCGGCATGGCTGATCCGCTCGCGCTCCCACAAGCCGTCGCCGCCTATCAAGCCGCCCACATGATCGGCATGCCAGAGTGCAACGTCATCCTCGCGCAAGCCGTTGTCTATCTCGCGCAAGCAAAAAAATCGAACGCGCTCTACGCGGCATACGGTGCCGCGGCGCAAGATGTACGCGAATTACCGAACGAGCCAGTTCCGTTGCATCTCCGTAACGCTCCAACGGGTCTCATGAAGGATCTCGGCTACGGAAAAGGCTATATCTATCCGCCAGACAGCAAAGGACCGGTAAAACAGAGCTACCTGCCAGAGCGATTGAAGGGGAGAAAGTATATTTCTGGCTGACAAACCCTCATCTTCGAGCTACAATAGCCATCGATGTATCGCTCAGGAATGGCGTCGCGCAAAAAATCCTCCTCACAGGCAGGTTCTTTGGATATCCGTACGCGATTCGGCGCCTTATTTCTCTCTATCCTAGGAGTGCTCTTGGTGGGAAGATTATTTCAGCTCCAGGTGCTAGAAGGAAAAACGTACAGCGTGCTCGCTTCCGATCAACACGGCCTCCAAGAAGCGCTTATCCCGAAGCGTGGAGGGCTGTTCGTCCGCGAACGATTAACAGGAGAGCTTCACCCACTCGTCCAAGATCGTGATGCCTGGCAGGTATTCGCTTCCTTGCGCGAAATAAAAGATGCTAGCTCCACAGCGAGTGGGGTAGCGCAGATTCTCGGTCTCCCTGAGAGCGATGTGCTGGCAAAGCTAACGTCCACAAGCAGCAACTATATGGTCCTGGCAAAAGACGTTCCGCTCGAAAAGGTGGATGCGCTACGTGCAGCTCGTAAGCCTGGCATCGGAGTAAACAAGCAGCTCACACGTTGGTATCCAGAGCAGGGACTAGGTGGGCAAGTCCTGGGATTTGTCTCGAACACGGACAAGAATGAGCGTGTAGGTCGCTATGGGATAGAGGGGTACTTTCAATCAACCCTCGCGGGCCAGGCAGGCGAACTTGTGACAGAAAAGGATGCAGCTGGTCATCGTTTGACCGTAGGAAGCACGGAACTCAAAGAAGCGCGCAATGGAAGTGATGTAGTCCTCACAATCGATCGTGCCATCCAATACGAGGCCTGCGCCAAGATCGAGGAGGCGGTACGACGCTTTGATGCCAAGAGTGGAACAGTAGTCATTATGAATCCATACACAGGTGCCGTGATGGCGATGTGTTCTGCACCAGACTTTGATCCAGCGAACGTAGGCAAGATCAAGGCGATTGGCGTCCTGAACAATCCCGCCACCTTCTACGAATACGAGCCTGGTTCGATTTTTAAGCCACTCACGCTCGCAGCTGGCATCGATGCGGGAAAGATTCTGCCAGAAACCACTTACGTAGATACGGGTTTAGAGACGATCGATGGATTTCCTATCAGAAACTCAGATAAAGAGGCGCATGGCGTTCAAACAATGAAGGATGTCCTGGATAAATCGTTGAATACCGGAACGATTTTTGTACAGCGTCAACTGGGTCGCGAATCGTTTCAAGAGTACGTGAAAGATTTTGGGTTGGGGCAGAAAACAGGGATCGATCTAAAAAGTGAAGTGCCAGCAACGATCGCCTCGCTAGATCGAAAAGGAAAAGTGTTTGCCGCCACCGCTTCATTTGGTCAGGGGATCACGACGACACCAATTCAAATGACGGCTGCGTATGCAGCCCTCGGAAACGGAGGTCTTCTCATGAAGCCGTACATCGTAAGCGAGATCATCCGCCCAGATGGGAAACGTGAAGTAACAAAGCCGCAGGTGGTGCGTCGTGTTATTAAGCCGCAAACGTCGCAGCTCATTTCCGCCATGATGGTGGATGTGGTTGAGCACGGTCATGGAAAACGCGCTGGGGTTCCAGGATATTTTGTAGCGGGTAAAACGGGTACGGCTCAGGTGTCTGATCCAAATGGAAGAGGTTACCTAAAAGATGAGACTATTGGATCATTTGCGGGATTCGCTCCTGCCGACCATCCAGCCTTTGTGATGCTGATAAAGATTGAAGGTCCAAAAACGGTGCAATTCGCTGAATCATCTGCTGGTCCAATTTTTGGAGAGCTTTCTACATTCCTTCTATCGTATCTTCAAGTGCCACCAGAACGTCCGATCAGAACGCCTCCACCTACACCATCTAGCGCAAACGCTTCAAGCACGCGCCCGTAATCAATCTACTTGCCAAGGGGATTTTGTCGGCTTACGATGCGTAGATCCCTATGTTTTCTCGTCTTCAAGGAATGCTCGAAACGTGGCTCGCCGAAGCTACGCGTCGCACGCTCGCGCAAGAAAAGCCGATTATTATAGCAATGACGGGCAGCGTTGGTAAATCCACGACGCGCCAAGCGATTGCGGCGTTTTTGGGAGCGAATCAGCCCGGATCAGCTGTGCGAGCATCCGCAAAAAACTACAACAACGAACTAGGCCTTCCTCTCACGGTCTTCGATGAATCAGCGCCCGGAAGATCCTTGTCGGCTTGGGCTAGGTTAGTCATAAAGGCGTATTTCACTTCACATGGCTGGCGAAAAACGGGTGTAAGCACCTTTGTATTGGAGATGGGCGCAGACAAGCAAGGCGACATCGCTCATCTCACACGCATCGCGCCACCAGATATCGCGATCGTCACAGCTGTAACGCCAGAAGATGCTTCCTTGCCGCCTGTGCATCTCGCCAACTATCCATCTGTGGATGCGCTTGCTGAGGAAAAGTCGACATTGGCACGACGAGTAAAACCTAATGGCATCGTGGTCTTAAACGCTGACGATCCACGTGTGTTCGCGATGCGTCACCTCACGTCCGCGCAGGTGCGTACCTACGGAGAGACAGACGCCGCCGATATTCGCATCACGGCACGCAAGATTCGTACCGAAGAACGCTCTTGGGGACGCGAACCAGTAGGATTGGAAATCGACCTACAAATATACAACCGTCACGAGAGCTATTTTATTCCACGTGTCTTTGGTCGTAGCACCGCCTACGCCTGGGCAGCCGCCTTGGGAGTGGCAGACGCGCTCGATGCCTCGCAAGAGATGTTGGGATCAGCAGCTACGCGCTTCGCGGCCCTACCAGGCAGAACGCGCATCGTGCAAGGTCGCGACGGCGTCACCTTCTTCGACGATAGCTACAACGCCTCACCGGCAGCCATGATGGCGGGATTGCGTGATCTAGCCGCCGCGCCACTAGCCCCATCCCAGCGCCGCATAGCGGTGATTGGAGAGATGCGCGAAATAGGGGAGCGTGCCCACGAAGTGCACCGCAGAATGGGAGCCGAAGCCGCCGCGCTCGGTCTTGATCTTTTCATCCCCTGTGGTACATTTGCGCCGGCCATGAAAGAAGGGGCGTTAGCCAATGGCATGAAGGAAGAACAGATCTTCGTCTGCCAAGACTCGCCCGACGCCATCCCGGTTCTCGAGAAGCATCTCAAGCCAGGAGACGTCGTCTTCGCCAAAGCCTCCGAAGGTCCAAGACCAGGAACAGGGCATTGGAACAAGGTCACCGGTGTTCGCATGGAGCGCGTAGTCAAAGCGTTCCTCAAGGATCCAGAAAAAGCAGCAGAGCTCCTGTGCCGACAAGAAGCAGGTTGGCAAAGGTAGCCGCAGCGATCGATGTTGGTCTTACCACCTCGATCGCGAGCAATACGGCTCGTTCGTTTAATGGCTAGGACATCCCCCTCTCACGGGGAAAATAGGGGTTCGATTCCCCTACGAGCTACCATCAAAACACCCAGAGAAATCTGGGTGTTTTGATTTTATGACTTATGGCGTAAACGTATGCGAGCTCTGTTGTGAGTCTCCACACGTTGCCGTATTTGGTGCAGGCGTCCAAGTTCCACAGCCGGCGTAGTTGGTGGTTCTCCTGACCCAAAGTGTGGAGCTAGAAAACACTTGAGGAAGCGTCACAGCACACTTCTCGTCGACATATCCATTAACGGTGCTGTGCAATCGACATCCTGTCCACTCCGTCCAGGGGGCGCTGTCACCCGGGACATAGAGGCCAGGAGGCGTCGTGGTTGCGTAGTAGTATAGGCTTCTGTACTCATCAAAGGCCCCACTCGTATTCGTTCTCCAGGTAAAAGTTACGTTCTGACTGGTCGAGCAGCAAGTGCCGCCCGTAGTGCTCCATCCGAGGTCACTAATCCACTCGTAGGTAGAAGCGAACGCTGCAGAGCCGACAAGAAGGCCTGAGAGAACAAGCGCGGCTAGGGTGGTTCGACGCATAGAAAAAGAAAAAAGAATAAGGAAAGTTCAAATAGGCTATTCCCCCATCACCGCATCCTTCGGTTCCCGCGAAATCGTGAGGAAGGCGTTTCCTCCATCGCGAGGTTGATCGACACGGACGTTGTAGCGTTTGTCACTGCTTTCGAAGACGAGGTTGGTGGAAAAGCCCTCCTGAGAGGTCTTTTTGAAAGCGACGCCGCGTCGTTCGTACTCAGACTTGACCCAGGCAATGACGCGATCGCTCTTGTCGACGGTGAGCTGAGCGACGTGGACGTCGCCTGTGACAGCGATCACCGTGCCCCCAGGATAGACAGGAATGTCACTCGGTGCCTTGGATGCTGGATCGGCATTGAACGGAAGCGCGGATGCCGTAGAGGGAGGTGTCGAGGCTGACGGGCGCGGAGCGGAGTCAGAGGAGGAGCAGCCTGCTCCAACAAGAAGAAGCGCCGCGACAGGAAGGAGCCAAGAGAAGGTGTGTTTTTTGTACATATGGCATGAAGTATACCAAACAAGTGAAGGAATGCTATCATAAAAACCATGAACTCGTTCTTTGCGGTGAGCATGGTATTTAGTATTGCAACAGTGCTGGCCTTTATCATGCGTCGTCTTCGGATTCCTCTTGTTGTAGGGTATCTCGTGACAGGTGTGCTGGTTGGGCCGCTGGCACTAAATATTGTGCAGGCTGGTGAACAGTTACGTGTATTCTCTCAGTTGGGTATCTCAGCCCTGCTTTTTATTATAGGCTTAACCTTAAGTCCACGAATCCTAAAAGAGATGGGACGAGCAGCTACGCTTCTCGGTCTATTGCAAGGAGGAATAACGGCCATACCAGCGTTCTTTTTAGCAAAGGTATTTGGGTTTGAGTCTATAGCATCGGCGTATATCGCTGTAGCATTGACACTAAGCAGCACCATCGTCGTTTCAAAAGTTCTCTCAGATAAAAAGGCTCTAGGAACGCTCCATGGAAAAATAACAATTGGCTTCTTGCTAGCGCAAGACGTTCTGGCTGCTGGAGTCCTTTTGGTTATGGGGTATGTAGGCAGGGGCGGCACGGGGGGTGGACTACTCGCTTCGTTTGGGATAACGGCAGGTTTTTTCATCCTTTTGTACGCCATGAGCGCCAAGATTTTACCAAAACTCACTACATTTTTTGCGAGTTCCCAGGACATCCTCTTTTTATTCTCGCTCGGATGGGGAATAGGTATAGCAGGTGTATTTGCTTTTTTGGGCCTGTCATTTGAGTTGGGAGCGCTCGCGGCCGGCATAGCACTTGCATCATCACCGTATCACCACGAATTAGGTATGCGGATGCGAGTAGTCCGAGATTTTTTTCTTGTCATTTTCTTCGCACTTCTTGGGTCAGAGCTAGCTGTCCCCTTTGGTCAGATTCCGTGGAAGCTGGTGGCCGCTCTCTCTACCTTTGTCCTAATAGGAAAACCTATCTTTGTGATGGGTATTATGCGGGGGTTAGGGTTTCACCAAAAAGCAAGCTTTCTCTCTGGAGTATCTATTGCGCAGGTAAGTGAGTTCTCCTTTATTTTAATTGCATTAGGGGTTGGTGTTGGTCAGGTGCCGGAGCAGACGCTTCCCATGTTTATCTTGGTGGGGATCGTTACCATTGCAGGATCTTCGCTTTATATGAACGCCGGAGAGCGTCTCTATGCAGCATACGAAAAGTGGATGCCAGGATTGTTCTGGAGGGGAAGCGCTCAAGTCGCAAAACAAAAAAACAAGATGACCCCGAAAGTTATTTTAATCGGATGCCATCGTACAGGCGCACACGTGCTACCGATGCTTGAGCGGTGGAGAGAGCCCTACCTCGTGGTGGATTTTGATCCGGGAATAATAAAAGGCCTCGAAGATCGAAATATTCCATGTGTATACGGGGATGCCTCCGAACAAGAATTATTAGACGAGGCAGGAATAAAGCAAGCAGATATCATCATTAGCACCATCCCAGAGCCGGGCGTACAACGAGCAATCCTCCGTAACGCAAGGAGAGGGAAGAAGCCTGCTCTCGTTTTTCTGGTGGCGTCAAGTACAGAACAGGCACTCGAGCTCTATAAAGAGGGAGCTACTTCAGTCGTTAATCTTTATGATATCGGTGGGGCCTACACGGCGCTTTTGGTTGAGCAATCTCGAAAAGATGTGGGTCGAATAGGTGCAGAGCGACGCAAGCATATAAGCGAGTTGAGAAAAGCAGCGCAAGGACGAATATCTACAGGGACGGACATTCATCATCGTTGGGCCCATTTACATGAATAATCAATCGGCTTGCTTCCTTACCCCGCACGTTTTAGACTGGTCCCAAGAAAGATGCTTATGGCGCGTATTATCTCGATCGTAAATCAAAAGGGCGGCGTGGGAAAAACTACCACGACGATTAATTTGGGCGCCTATCTCTCTGAGCTAGGAAAATTTGTCTTGATTATCGACATGGATCCGCAAGCCAACGCGACATCCGGTGTTGGTATTGATCATCGCAACCTCAGCCAAGGTGTGTACGAGGCTATTCTTGGGAATGCCCGCATGAAAGACATCGTCCAGCCAACGGCGCACGAAACCATGCGCGTCGCTCCGGCGACAACAGCCCTTGCTGGTCTCAATATCGAGCTCGTGGACATGGAACGCCGTGAACACAAGCTTCGCGATGCCTTGCTTGAGATTCGCAACGACTACGACTTCATTCTCATCGATTGCCCACCAACCCTTGGTCTCATCACATTGAACGGCATCGTCGCTGGCGATGAGATTTTGATCCCCGTGCAAGCGGAATACTACGCGCTCGAGGGTCTTGGCCAGCTTCTCGAAACCGTGCAGCTCGTCAAAGAGCGTATTCGCCCAGAGATCGATGTCTTAGGTGCCGTGCTTACTATGTACGACGGTCGCACCAAGCTCTCGGATGACGTGCTTCAAGAGCTCTACAAGTACTTTCCAAACAACATCTTCCGCGCCGTCATTCCTCGCAATGTCCGTCTCGCAGAAGCGCCTTCATTCGGCCGCACCATTGTGCACTTTGATGATGCTTCCAAGGGCGCACGCGCATACGAACGCTTAGCTCGTGAACTCCTTGAGCGCTAGGTGTGCTATCATGACACTATGATTATTGGTCGCCAATCAGGACTAGGAAAGGGCCTCGGTGCGCTCATTCCACCCAAGCCAAACCACGCGGTGATTACGCCTCCGTACGCTTCGCGACCGGCGAGCAACCCATCGTCAGCACCTACGGACACAACGGTGCGACGCGAAACCATGTCAGCGGACGTTCCATCTGAACCCGTGGCATCACAGGGGAGGTCGGTGCCAGTCTCCGCAAGTGGTGTGCAAGTTGGGATGGTAGTACTGAACCTGCCCATCGAAAAAATCGTTCGTAATCCACACCAGCCTCGTCTGCACTTCGACCATGCAGAGATGGACGAGCTCATCGCCAGCATCAAGGAGCACGGGATTCTTCAGCCGATCGCAGTCACACATCGCCCAGACGGTGTCTACGAGCTCATCGCTGGTGAACGTCGCCTCCGTGCCTCAACCATCGCTGGACTGAAGACGGTGCCAGCCATCGTCCGTGATGCCACCGAGCAGCAGAAGCTCGAGCTCGCGATGATCGAGAACATCCAACGCCAAGATCTCAATCCGATCGAAGAAGGTAAGGCGTTCGTCCGATTGATGGATGAGTTTCACCTCACGCAAGACGAAATCGGCCAGAAGATGGGGAAAAGCCGTTCGCAAATCGCCAACACCATTCGTCTTTTACAACTTCCGCAAGAAATTCAGCAGGCGCTCATGGACCGCAAGATGTCTATGTCGCAAGCGCGTACACTTCTTTCACTCCCAAGTGATAAAGAGCGCTTCGAGGTCTTCAACAAGATGATGGCGAGCCACGTCACGGTACGTGAAGCCGAAGAATCCATTAGTGATCGCTTAGGCCGCCGCCGCTCTGTCCGCGATCCCAACGTCATGGGAGCCGAAAACGAGCTCCGCGAAGCCTATCGCTGTAAAGTCGACATCAAGCGCCGACCAAATGGCCAAGGAGAAATCCGCTTCCGCTTCTTCTCCGACGAAGAGTTCCGCGCACTCATGCAAGATTTCATCGAAAAAAACGGGGGATAGCCCCGTTTTT
>CAZLPD010000004.1:27054-31540 GCA_964561355.1 uncultured Gammaproteobacteria bacterium | reverse complement strand
GCCTTGGCGTGTCGTGTGCGGACAAACTTGATCCAATCTGGATTCGGCCCCTTACGGCTCTTGTCGACGATGATTTCTACCATGTCACCATTCTTAAGAACGCGGTTAAGAGGAGCGACCTCTTCGTTGATCTTGGCGCCGGTGCAGCTATTTCCGATGGCGGTGTGTACCGCGTACGCAAAGTCGACACAGGTGCTTTGTTCAGGAAGGTCAATCACATCACCCTTTGGTGTGAATACGAAGATACGATCGTGGAACACATCGATCTTCATCTCTTCGAGTGAGTCGAGAGAAGACTTTTGATCGGCAAGCTCTTCTTGAATGTTGGCAAGTTCATGCACCCACTCCGGAACCTTGGTTGGTTTAGCTAGATAGCGTTGCTTCTGTTCATCGTACGACCAGTGCGCCGCAATACCGTATTCATTCTCGGCGTGCATCTCCTCATCACGGATCTGGAACTCCACAATCTCTCCATCCTCACAAAAGACGGTGGTGTGTAGCGAGCGATATCCATTCGGCTTCGGCTGAGCAATGTAATCCTTGATACGTCCTTTGAGTGGCGTCCAGCGCCCATGGATGATCCCAAGCGCCGCGTAGCAATCAGCTACGCTGCCGGTAATCACACGAATGGCGGTGATATCATAAATACGCGCGATACTCCGTTCGTTCTTGAGGAGTTTCTTGTAAAGCGAATAGAGATGTTTTGCGCGACCCTGTACGCGGACATTGTGGAGCCCCGCGTGCGTTAAAATCGTCTGTGTTTCCTTCATGATGCGCTCGACGTAGGCCTCCTTGTCGTCCCGCGTGGTCTTAGCTAGCTCCTTCACCCACTGGTACTCCTTTGGATAGACGTACTTAAACGCCGCGTCCTCGAGATACCCCTTCATCTCACCCATGCCTAAGCGATTGGCGATAGGGGCGTAAATCTCGAGCGACTCAAGGGCGATGCGATACTGTTTTTTTGGCGCAATAGAATCCAGCGTTTGAAGATTGTGCAAGCGATCAGCGAACTTGATAAAAATCACGCGCACATCAGCAGCCACGGCCAAAAACATCTTGCGCAGATTCTCGATGTAACGCTCAATCCCGCGGTATTTGATCTTTCCGAGCTTGGTAATACCAGCCACCATCGAAGCAACATCTTCTCCAAACGTCTGCTTAATATCCTCGATGGTCTTTGCCGTATCCTCAGGAACATCATGTAATAAACCAGCGACGATGATGGGGGTTGGTAAACGCATCTCAGCGAGCGTCGAGGCAGTCGCGAGAGGATGAATGATGTAAGGCTCGCCCGTAGCGCGTTTTTGCCCAGCGTGCGCCTCATCCGCAAACGCATAGGCCAAACGAATCAAATCAAGATCCGCTTCGTGGTCGTAACTAGCGACGCGATCGCACAATTCATCGATCGTTGTGGCGTACACAAAAGACGAGTTCATACCTCTATTCCTACCACGCTCCCCATCTCCCGGCAACGGCGTGCGAGAGAAAATAGCCTATGCTACACTACGGACCATATGCCAGATGGAAACGGTGGGTCGAGCGCAGCTGCCTTGCAGAATAGAGATTCTGTCGCAGAGGTGTTTGAAGCGAAAAAACAAGTGGGTCTTGAGGGATTGAGCAAGGAGATCCAGGAAGCCTTAAAAGGAGTAGGGGGTGAGCCCGGAGAGATGGTTGAACGAATAAAATCCCTCGCAGAAAGCAAAGCGGACGAGGTTCGCGGCAGCCTAGATCAAATGCACGCCGTGCTTCAGCAAGAGGGTGGAAAAATTAACACAAAAGTCGGTGGAATCACCGAGGCTATCCAGAGCTTAAACGATGATACAAGGAAAAAAGTACAAGAGGCGTTGGAACGATTCCAGATAAAATTAGCACAGGCCGTTATAGAGACTAAGCCAAAGAGAGAGAAGACCGAGAAAGAGATGGAGGTGGATGCGATTGATAAAAGGATAGAGGCGCTCGAGGACGATGTGGTAAAACTTGAGGATCGTCAGCAGCAACACAAGGATGACGAGAATAAACCTCCGCTGCGTCCTGATGAAGAACAGGAGTTAGTAGCAAAAAGAGCGGAGATAATTCGCCTCGAGGCGGAGAGTCGTAAACTAGAAGGAAAATTGGAACGGGTGATTCCGGTACAGGCCTCCGCCGCATTTCGTGAAGGCATTCGTCAAGTTCAAGAGAAGAATGCTGCCGAGGCAGAGGCAAAGCTCGAAATCAGCCTCGATAAGATCGTTACAAGGATCAAAGATGAACGTACGAAGCTTGAAGGCGCTGGAGGTGCAGCAGAGGCACGCTTTGAGAGTGACAAGCCTACTCTAATCGCTAGGTATCTTCTACGCTTCTTAGAAGGCGATAAGCGCACAAGAAGAAAGAGACCGGAAGAGCGATGGGAGAAAGTTACGGATGCAGATGGTAATGTGAATGACCATGCTGTTGAGGATTTGTCTGGGCCAGATGAGTTTGAGGAATATTTAGAGGTTGGGAGCACGCTGTCCGAGACAGGAGTGTTGAATGTTGCAAGGAAAAAATACGGGTATACCGGAGAAGACACTCAGATTATAGAAGCGATTCGTACCAAAGCCGGGGCAAAGCTGTCTAACGAAAAAGAAGCTGGAACGGGGGATTTTGCAAAAGGAGCTTCTGACGCCGAGAAACGCGCAGCGGATCGAGAAGAGCTGGATCGAGTGAGCGAGCAGCTGGGGGTATTGAGCGCAGAAGCGAGGCGCCTCGGTACAGCGTTTGCAAAGGATGATCAGGATGAGCTAGATCGCCTAAAGGCCCGTCGTGATGAGCTCGTGTCTAAGATAGCTCCGGTACCAGTAACGTTCACATTTAAAAAACCAGTGGACGCAGGAGCGCAGGAAAAGAAGGACGCTTCTCCTCTTTCGGAGGGGGAGCGAGCGCAATGGAACGCTACGTTAAAAGAGCACCAGGGTCTTTTATCAGCGGCGGAAGCGTTGCGCGGTCAATGGGAAGGATCTACGGAGATTGATGCGGATGTTGAGGGGTGGTTGCAGTGGGGTCGATCGCTCGTCGAGGCGGAGCGTTCTTTTTTGGATAGCAAGACACAGGACGAACGCGTCGCAAGAGGCAAGGAGCTGCTCGAAGCACTAAAAAAGCGTCCCGCAAATGCCAAGGTCTTGGACACGGTTATTCAAAGAGTAAGGGGCGATGCAGATAAGCTAGAAATAGATTATTCAAAAGGTATAGCGGACAAAAAAGACGCGGATACGGCGCAGGCGTTTATAGAAGATCACTTCAATAAACGGACGGATGCGTACAATAAGGTAAAAATAAAGAAGGAAAAAATTGATGCGATGATAGCCGAGTTAGGGGTTGTTTTTGGTAGCACGGGAGCCGCGAAACCCATAGACGCCTCTGCGCCCGCGGCGCCAGACGCACCCGCACCAGCTCCAGATGTTCAACCACCAGTCGAGATCTTCACAGGCGCAGAACAAAAGGAAATGAGCGAGAAGATCGCTAGTGGCGAAAAAATCCTTGCCGAAGCAGAAGTGATGATCGCTGCACTTGAGAGCCCGGACCCTGTTTCTGATGAGCAAAAAGGAGAGGTGGAGTGGGTAAAGGGAGGGTATAAGGCATTAATTGATGCCTACAAGGATCTTTCCGGAGCTAAGACGGTGGAGGAGAGAGCAAAGACAAGAGACCGCTACGAGACCGCCAAAGCCATCATCGGTGACAAAGCGCAGAGAGAATTAATCATGGGTATCCGCGATGGACTTGCGAAAGCTTTGAAAGAAACAGCGGCACAAATCTTCGCCACAAAAACCCCAGAAATCCAAACGCAAGAAAAAGTATTAATAAACTACGCCAAAGCTCTCAAGTCCGTGCTCGAGGGCATTAGCGAACACGTTCCAGAGATCGCATCCATTGCAGTCGACGTACCCGAGCTCACCGTCATTCCTCCCGAACCAACCCCAGATCCAGTCGCTCCTTCAGGAGTCGATGCTCCACCAACTCCCGACAAGCCTCCCTCTGCGCCTGAAGCAGCAGGCTCTTTTGAGCAGGTAGTTGCCGAAGACGAGGCTCGTCTTGCGGAGGTGAAAAAAATCATGGCTGAGTGGGGTAATGACAAAGGTGAGCGTCCACCTCAGGATGCGGATATTCAGCGTGTGGTTGATGCGTATGAAGGCGTTATAAATGCCGAACGCGCGTACATAAACGCAGAGAAAGAGTCAGAGAGGAAATCTCTTGAGAAGAAAATGAAGGATGCGGACAAGGCTTTGCCAAAAGCTTCTGCGTTGTTGAATCAGTTGATGGAAGATTTTCGTAGATACGCAAGCAAAGCGGAGGGTCCAGACGGTTATGCGGGGAAGGAGAAATGGGGACCAGCCTGGAAAGCTAAGGTCGATGTGCGCATCGCCGCCCTTAATATCTTGAGTGAGACACTGAAAAAAGTAGACGCACCAGCAAAAGCTCCAAAGCCTGTAGAGGCGGCTCCTGCTACGCCCGCCGCTCCCTCGTCAGACGC
>CAZLPD010000004.1:0-26954 GCA_964561355.1 uncultured Gammaproteobacteria bacterium | reverse complement strand
GAGGTATCGCACGAAACAGATCTGCTCGGGAGAATCGATGCGTTATTGGAGAAGATGCGCAGGACGAAAGATTTGGATGATGCAGATACGGAGACGGCGTTCGGGGATCTGGGAGAGGTACTCATCCGCGCGCAGGAGGGAATGGAGCTCCTCGAGGAAGCTTCTAAAGAAGCTGACGATACAAAGCGACAAGACCTATTCGTCAAACGAGACGTGATTTTAAAGGACCCTGCGATCCTCGCCAAGGCAGAAGCGTACATGAAAAAGATGGTTGAGTTCATGCGCAATGCCCATACGGAAGATATGGAACAGGACGTGGAAATTAAGGCCAGAATCGAGGCATTCGAACTAGTATCGGAGCTCTTCCCGAGTCTCAGGGCGAAGATAGGTGATCTCAAACGAGAGAGGGAAGAGACAGCGGTCTTAGAGTTCCCTGAGCGCGCCGAATGGCAGGCATGGGTATCAAAAAACAAGCAGCAGGTAGAAGCAGTGAAGCGCGCCATCGGAGGTTCGGCGGACGAGGCTTGGTATAAAGGAGCAAAAGATTCCATCGAGAAGAACCTCAGGTTCCAAGAAGGGGTGATCGAGCGCACGGAAGCCGTTCTTGCAGCCAAGACATCCGCGGAACGTCAGCAGCTTAGTAAGGCGCTATGGGAGTTCAGGCGTCAGGTGCACGCCATGCCGATGATCCTTCCAGGCGAAACGCCTACGGGCGTGCAAGCAAAAATAGATAAATTAGAGAAAGAGTACGGGCAATTAAAAGACGAAGGTGACGAAGGTAAGCGCAAAAAAGCGCAAGAAGAAAAGAGAGCGAAGATTGAGAAGCTGAAGCATCTTTTGGCGGTCGTGCGTTTGGACGAAAATCTCTTTTTAGAGAGCGATCTTCATGTGACAAGTACGGACGATGCCATCGCGGCTCACGTGCAAAAACGTCGCGAACAAAACGCGATGAAAAATCCGGGGGAGGCACGGGTAAGCGAGTCTCCAGAAGATATTCATAAAGACCTCGAGAGCGCGGCTGGTAACGAACATGAAGAGTTGCGTGAGCTCGTCGCGGTCGGTAAAGCTATGCGCAAGCTCTTCTCGGAGGCGCGTAGCGCGTATGCTCCGCACGAAGACACAGGAAAAACGTTTGCACCCATCTATGAAGGTTGGAAGGAAGAGCAGGAGGCGAGTTTCGAGCTACTCGATGTACAGCGGAGAAGAGGATTTAATGACCATCTCGAGGTGTGGGCAACACGAGGGCTGCGCACGCTCGACCAGCTGGATGGAAACGCTAATCTTACGGACGAGGCTTGGGAGGCACTCACAAATAGCGAAGGCGCAGAGAGGATGTTCGGGGAGATGACGCTCGATAAAAACGAGCGAAATGTGGGAGCGATAAAAGCTCGCTTATATGATGTCATTCGTAAAGTCACGCAAAGCAAAATAAAGATGCAAGAAGAGTATGTAATGGCAAAAAAACACGCAGAGAGTCTTGCGGGTACCACGCGCGCAAAGCTTGAAGCAGCGGGTGAAGAGTTAGAGGCGACGCTTGAAAAGACAAGTCTCGAACTCAAACAGCTCTCAAGCAAGATCGAAACGATGCAGGGTCCACCGGAAAAAGGTGGCAATCCTGTTCGTTGGAAGCGAGAAGGTGATCAGCTATTGGCGCGAGAAAGCATTCTAAGATACGCGCAGCAAAACGCAGCAGACCGCAAAGCAGACTACGACGAACTCCTCGAAGCGCTTACGGAAAAAGCTGAGTCATCATCCAACGACGCCGAAGAGATAGCGTTACCGTTTGCGCTACAAGAAGGAGTGAACACGCGTCTCGCGGCGATCATGAAAAAACAAACCGAACGCGGTCAGACAACGGAAAAGGTGCGAGCCCAAGCCGCTCAGGCGGTCTACAAAGCAAACCCTCGTATGATGGATGTAGAAATACGAACCACATCCAGCGCGGCGATGGGTGGAGATGTAAAACGAGAATCTATCAGCGGAGGAACAGCTCCAAAAGGAGCGTACGAATCGTTCAAGGGAACGTGGGCAGGGAAGCTTATGTCGCCATTCCTCAGTGTATTTGAAGGATTGTTCAAGTAAGAGCATCGGTCAGCTACACAACACCCCTCGGAGACATTCCGAGGGGTGTTTGTTTGATCGAGTGCTTCTATTTGCCCTTCTCTTTTCGTGCGGCGAGTAGAGCTAGGGCTAATTCGACGGTCACATCTTCTGGCTTGGTGTCTTTGGGGAGTGTAGCGTTCGTGCGCCCGTGTTTGACGTACCAACCGAACTTACCGCTGTGCAACGTGATAGGCTTTTTATCCTTTGGATGGGGACCAACGGGCTTGCTTACACCACCGCCACGCGTCCCTTTTGGCATAGCGAGAAGCTCCAATGCACGTTCGAGGGTGACGGTGAAAAGATCATCCTCGGCCTTGAGAGAGCGAAACTCGCCATCATGGACGATGTATGGTCCAAAACGTCCCAAGCCAGCACGAATCTCTTTGCCACTCGTTGGATGCGCACCGAGGAGTCGTGGAAGCGCCAGAAGTGCCAAGGCTTTTGCGCGATCAAGTTCGTTGAGAGGAACCGTCTTTGGAATGCTGACGCGCTTAGGTTTTTTTGCCTTCGTTTTTTTCTTCCCCTCCTCTTCAATAGGATCTTCGCCGAGCTGCAGGTAGGGCCCGTAGCTACCGGTGCGTAAGTAGATCTGCTCACCCGTCTCAGGATCTTCACCAAGCGTTGTTGGTCCTTGCTGTGCCTTCGAAAGAAGTTCGTTCAAGTTTGTCTGCGTCAGTTCTCCGGGCGTCATGTCTTCGGGGAACGTGGCTTTCACGGTCGTATGATGTTGTGGATGCGGAGCCTCAACGTAGGCGCCAAACTTTCCAACGCGAATGATCGCTTCCGGAACTTGAGGAAGAGCAACACGACGGTGGTCAGTACCCTCTTCTTTGCTCTTGGATTCTGTTTGCACACGCGCGCCCAATCCCTGATCACCTAGGTAGAAGCTGCGAAGATAGGGGAGCCACTCAAGCTGCCCATCAGCGATTTCGTCCAATTGTTTTTCCATCCCGGAGGTAAACGTAGCGTTCACGAGATCGGAGAAGTGCTGTTCCATAAACTGCGTGACGACAAACCCTGTGAACGTTGGGACAAGTGCGCTGCTCTGTTTCTGCGTGTATGCGCGATCTACAAGTGTTCCAATGATGCTGGCATAAGTACTTGGACGGCCGATGCCCTCTTTTTCCATCCATTGAATGAGGCTGGCTTCCGTAAAACGGGCAGGAGGTTTTGTTTCGTGTCCTTGAGCCGTAGCCTCGCGACAGGTAACAGATTCGCCTTGAGACAGCTTTGGCAAAATACGCTCCTTATCGCCGAGTGCCCCCTCGATATCTTCTTCGCCTTCCACGTACGCTCGCAAAAACCCTGGCGCGACGATCGTGAGGCCGGTGGCTTGAAACGTGTAGGAAGCGGCATCGAAGAGCACGCTCATCTGTAATTGCTGGCTATCCGTCATCTGCGAGGCGAGTGTACGCATCCAAATGAGCTCGTATACTTTGCGTTCTGCGCCACTCAAATCAATCTCGTGTGGAGGAATAAGCGCTAAGCTAGGACGAATAGCTTCGTGAGCCTCCTGGGCACCCTTAACCGATCCGTAGTGACGAGGTTCATCGGGGACGAACTCAGCGCCAAATCGCTCGCCTACCATTCGTCGCGCCGCAGCGATTGCTTCCGCCGAAAGAGCAACGGAATCCGTACGCATGTAGGTGATGTACCCATGTTCGTAGAGCGTCTGCGCCGTACGCATGGTTTCCTTGGAGGAAAGTCCGAGTTTGCGGTTGGCCTCTTGTTGCAAGGTCGAAGTGATGAATGGCGGCGGTGGACGGCGTGTGACAGGTTTCTCGGTGACCTCGACTACCTTCCAATCAGCAGCCTTTACTTCTGCGGTCACGGTACGCGCACGCGCTTCATCGATAAAAACCGCTTCGCTCCCAGCTTTGAGCGCGCCAGTCGTTTCATCAAAATCTTTTCCACTTGCGATGCGCTTACCTCCCACGGAAATAAGCTTTGCTTCACAGGCTCCGTCCTTCGCTTCAACATCAGCAACCACGTCCCAGTAGCTCGAGGTCTTAAATGCGATGCGTGCTCGTTCACGATCAACAATCGCCTTCAGGGCAGAAGACTGTACGCGACCAGCAGACAAGCCGTACGCAATCTTCTTCCAAAGAATAGGCGAGATCGTATATCCAACCAAACGATCCAAGATGCGACGCGTTTCCTGCGCACGTACAAGTCGCTCGTCAAGTTCACGTGGATGCTCGAGCGCGGATTGAATCGCCTGCTTCGTAATTTCATGAAACACCATGCGATGCACCGGCACCTTTGGTTTGAGCAACTGCAACAAGTGCCAGCTGATACTTTCTCCTTCGCGGTCTTCATCAGTTGCCAAATAGAGGACATCTGCCTCCTTAAGCGCGGCCTTTAGTTCGCTCACGGTTTTCGACTTCCGTTTAGGAATGACGTAAAGCGGTTCAAAATCCTGCTCGACGTTCACGCCAAGTTGGCCCCAAGGAGTTTTTTTGTACGCCGCAGGAATCTCGCTCGAAGACTCGGGCAAATCACGCACATGCCCCATGGAGGCCAGGACCTTGTATTCAGGCCCAAGAAACTTGCGGATCGTCTTGGCTTTGGTAGGAGACTCTACGATAACGAGATGCATATATATAAAAAGGTATTACTTGCTAGCTACCCATACCTGTCCGCCAAGATGCTGAACCAGGCCTTTGAGTTCTAGGATCGACAATTGGGATGATACATGCGCAACCGGTGCTTTGGCGAGGGTTGCCAGGGTGTCTATGTGGATAGGTTGGCCTAGATGAGCCAAAAATTGATCGTCTTCAGGGCTTCGTGGAAGTTCTGATCTAGCTTTGGCGACCAAGTCTGGCCGATCAAGGGAGAGGGCGTCAAGCACGTCCTGGGGAGAAGTGCAGGGCCGAGCGCCAAGTTTGAGGAGGTGGTTTGTGCCGTGGGATTGCTCACTCCAAATAGGGCCAGGCACCGCCAAGACTTCGCGATTCTCTTCTAGCGCCAGCTTCGCGGTGATGAGTGAGCCGCTTTCAAGCGCCGCCTCAACCACGAGCGTGGCTAGGGAGAAGCTCGCGATGAGCCGATTGCGGAGGGGAAAGAGATGTTTAAGACCAGGTGTACCAGGAGGGGATTCGCTCACCAAGGCACCACCTGCTTCGAGGATGTGTTCAGCGAGGCGAGCGTGCTCCTTTGGATAAATAGAAAGATCATCAATACCTGTAGCGAGAAACGCAGCGGTCGGTCCTTGCGCCTCAAGTGCCGCCCGGTGAGCGATGCCATCAATCCCAAGGGCAAGGCCAGACACAATGCAAAGCCCTGCACGCGCAAGAGGAGTCACGAGTTCTCGCGTGGTGTGAGCGCCGTAGCTCGTGGCTTTACGCGTACCGACCACCGCAACCGCAGGAGCTGGGGAGATGGAGCCGCGAACGAAGAGAAGTTC
This sequence comes from uncultured Gammaproteobacteria bacterium, assembly GCA_964561355.1. Classification (GTDB taxonomy): domain Bacteria; phylum Patescibacteriota; class Patescibacteriia; order 2-12-FULL-60-25; family 2-12-FULL-60-25; genus JAGOUY01. The sequence goes on along the minus strand of CAZLPD010000004.1, from coordinate 21,445 downwards.
TGGTGGGTCACTTGAGCGACGTAAGAGCGTGGGGAAGTCGTCGTCTTCAGGAAAAAGACAGCGGATGCGCGCATCTTCTAGTACATGAACAAATTTCATTGGATCAGCTTTCAGACGCCACGCAAGAAACGTATCCACTACGCTTTCTGGAAGGCGAGTCTGAACGAGCTCACCCCGCTTCGCGCGCCACGCCGTCGCGTACGAATGAAACACGTGTTTCAAAAGACGCAGTCGCTGACTACCAAAGCCAGGAAAGTGCACGAGCGCGATCTTCGCCAACCGTTCTTCATCGAGGACCATACACACCCCGTTCCATGAAAATGGGTGCACTGTCAATGGTTGGTTCACTTCATATCAGAAGATTGCCCCGCATCTCGTTCGCTGCTACACTCTCAAGCGATGTTTAAGGATCAAGAACCATCGTTCGCTGCAAACTTTTTAGAGTCGCCAGATGAGCGCCGTATCCATCGTCAAACCTATGTAGTAGGGGCGCTTTTTGCGATTGGTGTCGCCCTCCTCTCTGGCGTGGGAGCCTACGCGTCCTATCGCTCGGTACAGCGTGGAACAACCGTGTTCGCAGAAGTAGGAAACGTGCCGGTCATCTCAGATATTCGTCGTCTCGTCTTCGGAGGATCGCCTGACGGAGGCGCCCAAAAAATCCCAAGCGATCGTCTCAATATTTTGCTGTTGGGCATTGGAGGTGAAGGGCATGACGGCGCACAGCTCACGGACACCATCATCCTGGCCAGTATCAACGTAAAGGATAAGCAGGTGGCCCTCCTGTCGATTCCGCGCGATACAGCCTACCCACTGGGCGGTGGACGCTTCGAAAAGATCAACGCGGTGCAAGCATACGCCGAACAGGAATACCCAGGCGAAGGTGCTCGTCGCGCAGCAGATTCGCTCGCAAAATTATTGGAGATCGATATCCATCACGTCATCCGCGTTGACTTCTCCGGCTTCGCTCGCTTTGTTGACGCGATTGGTGGAGTCGATGTAAACGTGGAGCGAAGTTTTGTGGATCCGCAATTTCCAACGCCGGATGATCGTTGGACATCCGTCTCATTTAAAAAAGGTCCACAACATTTTTCGGGACAAGACGCGCTCACCTTTGCTCGCTCGCGTCACGGAAACAACGGCGAAGGGTCAGACTTCGCCCGCAGCCATCGTCAACAACTCATCATGATGGCGATCCGCGAAAAGCTCCTCTCGCTCAACACGCTCGCTGATCCAACAAAGCTGAGCGCACTCTACTCGGTAGTGAGTAGTCACGTGCAAACAGACCTCACGCTCTGGGACATGTTGCAGCTCGCACCACTCGCCAAGGACTTCTCGCGTGAGAAGGTGAGTATGCACGTGCTTACTGATGCTCCCGATGGCGAGCTTACAGCCGCCAACGTCGCAGGTGCCTTCATGTTGTTTCCAAACAAGCCAGATTGGTCGGAGATCCGTGATCTAGCGCAGAACCCCTTCCACACGCTCGAGGTGGCGCCGACCTCAACAAAACCAGTCGTGGCAGGGCAAACGGATACGCTCAAAATCGAGATCAAAAATGGGACCACGCGCACGGGTTTTGCCTCCCAAGTCGCCGCCAAGCTGGAGCGCTCCGGCTACGAGATCGTGGCCTTTGGGAACGCCATCCGCCGTGGATACGAGCGAACGGTCATTTACGACTTGACAAATGGCAAAAAATCCGCCCAACTAGCAGCTCTGCGCCGTCTCTTGGGGGCAGATGTATCCACGATCACACCGGTTGCTGATGCAGATGATCCAAAGCGCTTGAAGCTAGCGTTAAATGATGGATTACCACCTGAACGTATTACCAGTAACAACGTAGAGTTTGTCCTTATTCTCGGCGAGGCGAGTTACGCCTTGGTCACGCAACCTTCTTATGCCAGTTCCAGTTCCACCCGCCCGTAGTCGTCCACTTGTCGCGCTCGTTGGACGCACAAACGTGGGCAAATCCAGTCTCTGGAACCGCTTAACGGAAGCGGGCCACGCCCTTGTGAGCGCCACTGCCCACACCACGCGAGACCGTAAATACGGCCCATGTCTTTGGCGTGGGGTTGTCTTTGATCTCATCGATACAGGGGGAATGGACACCGAGCCAAACGTGATCGGCGACGCCATCCGCACGCAAGCAGAAAAGGCTCTAGAAGAAGCTGACCTCATTCTATTTGTCGTAGATGGTCAAACCGGCATTTTGCCACAAGATCAAACGCTCGTGCAGCGCGTGCGTACGTTCAAAAAACCAACGTGGTTGATTGCGAACAAGGTTGATCGCATGAGCTTAAAGTCCATGGCGCACCAGCCAGACTTCTATCAGCTTGGATTGGGTGAGCCGAAAGTCGTAAGTGCAAACACGGGTCTCCTGGTCGGTGATCTTCTTGATGAGATCTTGATTGAACTTGAACGCTTGAACCGTCCAGCCGTTCCATCGTTCGAGGTCGAGCCACTTCGTCTCGCGATCGTTGGACGTCCAAACGTCGGCAAATCGTCTCTTGTAAACTCGATCTTAGGAGAAGAGCGTGTCATCGTTTCGCCAATTGCGCACACAACACGCGAGCCACAAGATACTAATATTAAGTACAAAGACCGCGACATTGTTCTCGTCGACACCGCCGGCATGCGCAAGCGTTCCCGTATCGATAATCCAGTGGAGGAAGCGGGGATCGAGCGCAACTTGAAGGCGATCGACGCCTGTGACGTCGCTTGTCTCGTCTTCGACGTAACCGAAGATCCTTCTACGCAAGATCGTCATCTCGCGGGCGTGCTCGAAGAAACCAGCAAGGGGCTGATCTTGGTAGCCAACAAGTGGGATTTGGTGCCAAACAAAAAGCCAGATACCGCTAACGAGATCGAAGGGCTTATTCGTCAGCTCTTTCCGTTCTTGTCATGGGCGCCACTCGTCTTCACGAGTGCCAAATCCAACCAACGGAGCCGAGAGATCTTGGAAATGGCCATGAAGGCGCAAGCAGAACGCCATCGCAAAATCGATTACAACGCCCTCAACCGCTTGCTTAAGGCCTGTATTAAGAGCCGAAGACCATTGCAAAACTACGGACCAAAGTCCCCACGTATCTACGATGTGGCTCAGGTCGGTTCCGCGCCCCCAACCTTTTTGGTGACGGTGTTGGGAGAAAAGGAAAGCATTCACAACAATTGGGTGCGCTTCTTCGAAAAACGTTTGCGCGAAAAGTTTGGCTTCGAAGGAACGCCTATCATCGTGAAAGCCAAGAATGTGCCGATGGCTAAGAGCGCCCGTAAATGGAACCGCACAGGTCCTGGATACGAAGCGGTGGCTGGAAAAATCCACGAACCAGTACCGGTCGTCAACCAAACCCGTCGCAGGCAGAAAGGAAGATAGGATCTATGAAACTCATCGTCGGCCTAGGAAATCCCGGCAGCAGCTATGCGCACACCCGTCACAACATCGGGTGGGATGCCGTCACCCAGTTGGCGACGTCTTTAGAGGCTTCCTTCGCGGAGAAGTCGCGTTTTCGGGCGGAAGTGGCCGAAGCTCGCCTCGGCGAAGAAAAGGTTGTTCTTGCCCGTCCACTCACGTTCATGAACCTTTCCGGAGAGGCGGTGCAAGCGTTGATGCAATTCTATAAAATCGAGCTAAAAAATGTCCTCATCGTGCAAGACGAGATGGACTACGCACCTGGCCAATTCGCCTTTTGTGCCAATGGTGGTCCGGCAGGGCATAACGGCATCTCCTCTGTCCAGTCGAGCCTAGGAACAACAGCCGTTTCCCGTCTCCGCATCGGCATCGGGCGCCCAGTCGCGCCGATAGCAAAAGAGGATTTTGTCCTACAGGCTTTCTCGCCAGAAGAAAAGAAGGTGATCGCAAAGACAATCGGGCAAGCTGAGCAGGCGATGAAGGATTGGTGCAAGGACGGAGTAGAGCGAGCGATGAACGTGTGGAACAAGAAGAGCGAGTGAGCTCCGCGGCTGAAAATAATAGGAAAAATTGCATGATGACGGAGGGACAACGCATGTGCTATTCTATGGCCGATAGATATGCATGCGTTTTTTCGATCTTTACAGACAGGAATCTCCAAGGCGGTGGAGAAAAGTAAGGCATGGGTGCAAGAGCATAGAGCCCTCTCGTTAGTGGGGGTGCTGGCCCTTATCTTTCTGGTCCTTCCGCAGATAGGGCATGCAGGGTTCTTTGATTGGGTTGATACAAACAGCGCGGCGCAATCGGCCTTCAATCTCATCATCGCGATTATTGCGTCGGTCGTGCAGTTCTTGGGGCATGTATTTGTCTACATCGTTGATATTTTTCTAGGCTTTGCTCGCTATAACGGTTTTGCGGACGCACAGCCAGTGAAGTTGGGTTGGGTGATTGTGCGCGATATCTGCAACATGTTTTTTATCGTGGTTTTATTGATATCCGCCTTCAGCACCATCATTGGATACGACTCGTCCTTGCGCTACAACGCGGTAGTGCCGAAGTTGTTACTCATGGCGATCCTTATCAACTTCTCTCGAACATTGATTCAGGTGCTCATCGATTTTTCGCAGGTGGTTATGCTGACGTTCGTAAACGCATTTCGAGCAGCTGGAGCTGGTAATTTTACGGCCGCCTTTCGTATCAACGATCTCTTATCCATGCGAGACGACGTGCAGGCGGCTTCAACGGCTGGCGGGGGTGTAACGAGTCTTGACCAGCAGCACTTTGACCTCATGGTGCAGATCTTCGGTTCCTTTTTGCTGGCGCTCGTCCTCATCATCATTGCCAACGGGGTCATGATTATCATGGTGGCCTACATCCTCGCGCGTATCATCGGATTGTGGGTAGCCCTGATCTTCTCACCAGCTGCCTTTCTGGTAACGGCTCTCCCTGGAAAACTTGCGGGAGGGTTATCTAGTTTTTCAGGGAAGTACTGGTCTCGCCTCACGGGAATGTTGACGGGTGGTCCTGTGGTCATGTTCTTCATCTACCTGACATTCGCCATTCTCCAAACGCCTGCAGCCGCGACACCGCCAACAGCTCCACCAGCGGGGCAAGCAGCTTCCGGTCAGGCCGCTACTCCTGCCGCGACGACGGGGAGTGGATTATCCTCACAATTGGGTCTCTATCAACCAACTCCCGAAATAAACGCTGCTGGAGCCACCCAATTCCTCACAAACGTAGGAACCTCCGACAACATAGCTTCTTTCATCGTGGCCGTAGCTCTTATGCTTATGGCGCTTGAAGCGGCAGTGGAGGCGGCAAACGCCGTCGATAGCACCGTAGGAAAGTTCGCTGGTCAAGTAGGTTCTGCAAGCAAAGGGTTAGCCTTTGGCGCTGCTGCTTTGGCTGCATCCACGCCATGGTTAGCAACAAAGTTTGGATACCGAGCAATAGATAAGCGTTACGATATTACAGGCAAAGCCTCGAATGTCGGTTTGAGATTGGCAAACAAGATCCCTATCGTCGGTCAGTACGCCCGCAAGCCTCTCATGGCTGGCATGATGATGCGCAAGCGCGAAGCAGCGGCGGAAGAGAAGGAGCTCATGGGCGCGACGTCCGGGATGACGGCGGATCAAAAGCGTGTAGTGCAAGCCGGGCTTCAATCAACGCCTGGAGCTATTTTGGGGAATCTAGCCGACAAAGTCATTGGAGCTCTCCCGGAAAACGGCAGGGGGCAACAAGTGCTGGGTAGTCTTCGTAAGAATCTGGGAGGAGCCTGGTTATCACAGGGCGATAAGCGCGCCATGATGGCTCTCTCAGGGGACCTGGCTGGCGAAGGAACGGCCTCAGAAGACCAGCGAAATCTTGAAGGTGAGATAGAGGCACAGGTATTACGCGAAGAAGTGGCACTCAAGGCTGCAAATCCAGCATACGTAGGAAGGTCTAAGAGTGAAATCGGCAAGATTGTAGAGAATCGGGCAGCTGATACGGTGCGTCAGAGAAGAGCTGAGCAGTTGGATGTGCAGGAGGCGCAAGCAAAGAGCATGAACGACCATGCTACGCTTGACTCAATCAAGGCCATGCGTAAAAAAGATCCACTCCTCTGGACGAGTGCATCCAAGCGCCGAGAAAAGATTGGCGATATAGACCCAGACGGTCTTCCAAAAGTGGACGAATCCGTCAGAGGCACGACAGACTTTCTGGCGAGTTACGCCTTGGGTCACGGGGGTGTTGAATTGAAGGATGGAAATCTTGTCGCTTCTGATGACAAGATCCTACGCGATCGATTGATAGAGGATATCGCCAAGCATGATAAGAAGACAGCCAAACTCATGGAGGCGTTTATTCAGCACTTACAGAACAGCAGCACTACCGATCCAAAGACGGGTGTCACAAAAGCAGGGCTCGCAGAATCTATTGCGACTCAGGGCCGCATGGAGACCGATGGCAACGGAGATATTCGCTTCGCGCGAACTCCAGGTGCTGGTGCAAGCGTTCTACGCAAAGGCGCGAACATGGTGGAAAATGCCACAAGAGGGTTCGTCAAACTTCCTCTTATGGGACGAGCGGAGGGTATTTCCTTGATGGGGGAAGGCGGTATGAAGGAGCTCACGGAAGCCACGGGTGGTGCGGGCGGACGTATCCTGCGTAATACGAACGAAGCCGCGGCCTTAGATGCGCTCAAAACGCATGCGGTTAATGGAACGATGGGCCAGGCCGCAGCGGCAGGCGATCTAAGCAAATTCCTGAGAGCGGGTGGGAGTGTTGCCGATCTCAAGGCGGTTGATCATGTAGGAGATGCGTTCGCGCAACTTGGTCAAGATTTGGCAGGAAAATTTGCAGCCGTCCTGACCAATAATAACAATGCTCTAGAGGTGAACCCAGCTCAACGTCAGCAGTACCAAGAGCTTCTAAAGAGCCTATCCTTCTTGAAGCAATTAAATAATCCAGGGACGGATGGAAAAGTCGCCGAACCTATCTTTAGGGCAATGGCTAGTAATATGACGGTGGGAGGTGAGGCCTTCCGGTTAGGGGATATATTTGCCTTTAAGAACACGGCTCCAGCGGGAAAGAGGGTGCTAGGTGAGGATCCTGGATTTGCGCTTCTCTCTGCGGCTAAACGAGCAAACGAAGGTGAGGCACTAAAAGTGCTGGAGAGAGCTCTGGAGGTTCAAGGGCATACGGAAAAAGCGATGCGTGATCGCTTAAGCTCAAGCGCGGGTCGCGCTCTAAGTCTCGAGAGCGATACATAGTCGATTGGTAGTTAGTCTATGCAACGATCCGTCTGGATGAAGTTCTTCGAGCAAGCTCCTGAACAGGTGCAGGAGTATTTATTGGATGATGCTGCATTGGAAGCGGAGGATCTTGCTCGCGAGAAACTTGGCTACGACCATGATGTGTGGGAGCGCATCATGGGATTGGTGTGGGATCAGGTCTTCTTGCGCATTCCCGAGCAGGATTTCCGCGCCCGCCTCGTTCAGGTTGCCGGTGATCACAAACCGCTAGAAGTCGAGCGCATCCTGCTCCGCTACGTGGTCCTTCCGCTCGCCGATCTTGTTCCCTGGGATGTGGAGCGTCGCTTGCAAGAGCTGGGCTTCTCTCTCGGCGATATTCAGTCGGTAAACCGTGTCGCGCTTCGCCCTGTCTCCTACGGCGCGGCTGTTCGTCGTATCGCAGCGCAGGCGAAGGTTACGCTGCTTTCGGAAGAAGTAGTCAAACGCTGTCGAGATATCCTCGTTTCCTACATAAAGGGCGTGCGTCTCATCGAGCAGGTAAAGGAGATGTTGTTACGGAGCCAGCGTGACGGTGGCGCCGGGTTGACCGCTCAACAGACAGATGCATTTGTAAGCACGATGGTGAATTTCTTGGGAAAGACGGAAGTGTTATCAGAGCAAGCGTACGCAGATTGGTTTACGGCATTTCAACACCAGGTAGCATCCGATCGCATCGCAGATAAGCAAAGTGCGGGAGGGCAAACTGTTTCATCGCCTATCTCGGGTGATGCCGACGCACTCTCCGCCGAAGCACCTGCTCCACGTACGGTAGAAATAAAAGCAGCCTTACAATCTTCCATCGACGACACCTGCGCCTCGCTCGCCTGGTCGGGGGACGAGTACCTCGCGCAGCGCTTGCGTACGCTCATCTCCACGCGTTTACGCGATGTGCGAAACGCGGCCCAGGTCAAAGACGTGCTCATCCGCGACGTCAAAGTCGGTGGCATGGGTATGGACGAAGAAACGGCTGAACGCATAGCGGCTTTGATCGAGGCTGGTTACACAGCCCATCGAGGGCAGATCGCGGACGAGGAAAAGCAAAAGATCGCCGAAGTTCAACGTATTCAAGAACAAAAGATTGCGGAACGAAAAGCGCGCGAAAGCCAGGAGCACGCAGACTGGTTCGAGAAGAAGGTTCGCTCTGCGCAAAAAGAGGATGAGGCGCGACGGAGCTTCTTTCTACAAATGAAGGAATCCGCCACGGCACAGACACAGCAAGGAGCAGCGGTCGCCTCGTCCGCGCCAGCGCCACAAGCCACCGTTGATCCGGTGCTTCCACCTGTGCGTCTCGTAGGTCTCACAGAAGAGCTTGAAGACATGACGGTCGACGTCTTCCGCCGCATGGCCCGCGTACCAAGTGAATCGGCGAAAAAGATCATCCAAAAGCTCGATGCGCTCCACGAAGAATCCTTCGAACGTTGGACGGAAGGCGTCCAGTCCTGGCGCTCATCACCGCTCCAGCAATCCTACCTGCGTCTAGTAGGGGAGAGCTTCCGCGCTGGGAAATCGGTCATCGAGCTCATCGAAGACAAGCGAAGAAGCGATCCTAGCATTCTGACGGCGGATGAAGTCGGAGCTATTCTCGAGATAAACGCCCATGCGCAGCTATAAGAATAGCTTAACCTATGCCTGAGAAATTCGTCGTTCCACAATTCATAGATGCCGAGGACAAGATCCTTGGTCCAATTACGGTACGCCAATTTCTCATCTGTCTTGGCGCAGCATTCGCGATCTTCATCGAATACAAGATCCTTGCCTTCGCGTACTTTATCGTAGCTCTCATCTTCACAGGTGGGCTAGCAGCAGTATTTGCCTTCTTAAAGATCAACGGCCAACCGTTTCATATTTTCTTCGTTAACTTTTTGGAAACGACCTTTCGTCCCTCGCTGAGAACATGGCAAAAGGGATTAGATGATGCTGAGCTGCGCGACATGGTAACGCGCGGAAAGCCTGCTGCGCCTATGGCGGCCAAGGATTCCATCGCTCCACACCCTTCATCCTCGCGTCTGCGCGACTTGGCTCTAACAGTAAACACGGGAGGGGTGTATAATCCAGATGAAGAAGTGTAACCTATGGCCACCAAAAATCCGTCTGCCAAAAAAGCAGGAGTATCCGCGCAGCGGTTCTTAGATATTGCAGAGATTCGTGATGGGGTGGTCATCCTAAAAGATGGTTCGCTCCGTTCGGTTTTGCTGGTATCTAGCATCAACTTCGCACTCAAGTCCGTTGACGAGCAAAACGCCATCGTGCAGGCGTACATGCAGTTTTTAAACAGCATAGATTTTCCCATCCAGGTCATCATCCAGTCGCGTAAGATGAACATCGATGCGTATTTGCGCCAGCTTTCAGACAGCGAAAAAACATTGCCAAACGAACTCCTCAAGCGGCAGATTCGTGATTACAGCGACTTCATCAAGCAACTCGTCCAGCTGGGCGATATCATGCAGAAGCGCTTTTTTATCGTGGTTCCATACAGCCCACTCATGGCTACAGGCCAAGATCAGAAAGGCTTTATGCAGCGCATCGGCGCCTTGCTTTCGCCAGCCTCCCTTATCCATCTTTCCGAAGAGCGTTTTCAAAAACAACGCTTTGATTTAGGGCTGCGCATCAATCAAATCATCAGCGGTCTAGGTTCCATGTCGCTCACGGCTGTTCAGCTGGATACGCAAGGACTCATCGAGCTTTACTATACCGTCTACAACCCGGAGCTCTACGATACCCAGCGCTTAGCTGATGTGAACAAGTTACAGATCGAAGACCTCTAATCTATGGCTTTCCAACCTCAAGAAGAAAAACCCTTCGACCCATCAGTCATCACGCAAGGCGGCGTGAAACTTGAGCGTGGGCCATCAAAGGAAGAGTTGCGTGAACAACGCGAAGAGCAGCGCGTCGCCCTCGAAGAAGAGCGCATCTATCGTCGCGGTGTCATTGGCATCAAGGATCTTATCGCTCCATCAGCGATGAAGGTCGAGCCATCCTTCCTGCGTCTCGGCGACGTTTTCTGTCGCACGCTCTTTGTGGTCACGTATCCACGCTACGTGACGGTTGGTTGGGCATCTCCACTTATCAACCTCAGCGCCCAGCTTGATATCGCGATGTTCTTCTATCCGTTCAAGGCGGACATCGTGCTCAAACAGCTCAAGCGCAAGGTGGGTATTTTGGAAGCAACCATCTCAACCGACGCCGAAGCTGGTAAGGCTCGCGATCCACAAAACGAAACCGCTTTGCGCGACATTGAGCAATTGCGTGACGATCTCACCCAGGGTATCGAGCACTTTTTTCAGTTTGCTTTCTACTGTACCTTCTACTCCACCAACAAAGATGAGCTCGAACGCGTCACCTCGCACGTCGAAAGCACCTTTGCTTCGATGCTCATCTACACACGTCGCGCCTATTTCCAAGCCGAGCAAGGGTTCAATTCGACGATGCCACTCGCGAACGACGAGCTCCAGATCACGTTCAACATGAGCACGTCGCCAATCGCCTCATCATTTCCATTCACCTCCGCCGAACTTTCGAGCGATAATGGCATCTTGTACGGCATCAACCGCCATAACAACTCGCTCATTTTGTTTGATCGCTTTTCGTTGCAAAACGCTAACGCCGTTATCTTTGCTACCTCAGGTGCGGGAAAAAGCTACGCCGTGAAACTCGAAATCATCCGTTCGCTCATGTTGGGGATCGACATCATCGTGATCGATCCAGAAATGGAATACAAACACCTTTCCGACACAGTGGGTGGAACCTACGTCAATATTTCGTTGTCCTCAAAATCCAAGATCAACCCATTCGATCTTCCTCGTCCGATGGGGGAGTCATTCGCCGTGGAAGATGTGATCCGCAGCGCCGTTATCACCTTGAAGGGTCTGCTTCGCCTCATGCTTGGCAAGATCACGACTACAGAAGATTCCATTCTTGATCGCGCCCTTCTCGAAACCTACGCCAAAAAAGATATCGTGCCTGGGGCAGACATTTTAACGCTAGAACCACCAATCCTGCAGGATTTTCAAGACATTCTTGAAGGAATGGAAGGTACGGCTGAGCTCATCGTTAAGTTGCGTAAGTACACAGAGGGCACCTTCGCTGGTCTTCTTAACTCGCCAACCACGGTGCAGATGAGCAATCAGCTCGTCACATTCTCCGTGCGTGATCTGGAAGATGAGCTTCGCCCCATGGCGATCTATACCATCGTCAACTACATCTGGAATGTGGTACGTTCCGAACGTAAGAAGCGCATTTTGGTTATTGATGAGGCTTGGTGGCTCATGCAGGCCGAAGATTCTGCCAAGTTTATCTTCGCGCTCGTCAAACGTTGTCGTAAGTACTACCTTGGGATCACCACGATCACGCAGGATGTGAACGACTTTTTAACCTCGCCATACGGCCAAGCCATCGTGACGAACAGCTCGATGCAACTTCTTCTCAAGCAATCACCAGCTTCGATCGACCTCATCGCGCGCACGTTCTTGCTCACGCAGTCAGAAAAGTACCTCCTTCTCGAGTCTGGAATCGGAGAAGGGATCTTCTTCGCCGGCGCCAAGCACGCAGCCATCCAGGTCGTCGCCTCATACACGGAGGACCAGGTCGTGACCACGAATCCACAGCAGCTGCTCAAAATAGAGGCCGCCAAGAAAGAGCTAAACGCCGCTCAACCACAATAATTCTATGCAAAAACGCACCCTCGCCATCCTTCTCATTATCTTCGGGCTATTTGGCATCCTCGCGGCGCTCTACTGGACGTTCTCTCCGGTGATCAAAAACAGAGCGACGCTGCCACGTCCTACGCCGTCGCAGCCATCGCCTCAACCAACACCCACACCTTCGGCTGGGGTTCCTCAACCAACACCAAAGCCATCCACGCCACGTTCAACTGTGAACGAAGAGCAGGCTGAGCTCGTGTTGCGTCAGCAAGCGATGGCCTTCGGGGCTCGCCAAGGAACCTACACAAGCGCCGATGGATTCGTGGCATTGCGCGACATCTTCCTCGACGTAAACCCAACCGTACGAGCCTTCTACCAGTCCGAACAGCAACGACTAAGCGCGGAGCACCCACTCGGATCATCCTGGGTGCAAACCACGCGCGCGCTCTCATCTCGTATCACGTCTGCACTACCGCTCATCGGCAAAACACAAGCCACGGTCACCGTGCAAGCCAGACAAACCATCGAGGCAGATCGCAAACCAGCCGTAATTTCCTATCAAGAGATAGCGATCACCTTCACCTACGATCAAGGAAGATGGGTCGTCTCAAGAGTAGAGGCAAAGCCACTGAGCTTGTAGGATTGACAATCGACATCGATTCATGGAACGGGGTGAGTATGCTCGCCTCGTTTTTTGTTAAAGATCTCATCCTAGACATCCTCTATCCACCAACCTGTATTGAGTGTGAGGCGGATGACGCGTGGTTATGCGAGGCATGTCTTCAAGCGATGCCGCTCCATAAGATAGAGGGCGACGTTGTCTCGCTTGGGTACTACGCCCACCCAACCACACGAAAACTCCTCACGCATCTTAAATATCGTTCAGCAACGTGTCTCGTCGAGAGTCTACGAGCATTCGTTCGTCGTTTTCGCGGGGAACACATCGGCGCCTGGCCGTGGGCTGGTGAATTATCTCTCACACTCTGCGGAGTCCCATCGGATGAAAAGCGTGTGCGAGAGCGAGGAATAGACCACGTGAGCTATCTTTTGGATATCGTGCAGGTCGAGTTGGTCCCATGGGCAAGCCGAGGAGAGTGCCTAATAAGAAAACGCCACATCGCGCAAAACGCCGCCCTTCCCGCCAACGAGCTGCGCAAGGCGAACGTGCAAGGAATATTCGAAGCAACCAGCAAGGTAAGTGGAGCGGTCCTCCTCATCGACGATGTCTATACAACCGGCGCTACCTGGGAGGAAGCGGCGAGAACGCTGTGCGCGGCGGGTGCATCGAAGGTGTATGGATTGGTGTTTGCAAAAGGATAGTATGAAGGCGTTTATATATGTGATGGCGAGTGGGTCGGGAGTGCTCTATGTCGGTGTGACGAGTAATTTACAGAGACGGGTAGAAGAGCATCGGGCAGGTTCGATTGAAGGATTCTCAAAGAAGTATAAATGCCACAAGCTGGTTTATTTTGAAGGAGGCACAGATATCGTAAGCGCTATCGAACGAGAAAAAGAAATAAAGGGTTGGAGAAGGATGAAAAAGGCACGACTGATAGCGAGTATGAATCCTGGGTGGATAGATCTTTATAAGGATGTCTTTGCTTGAGGGCTACTATTCCAGGCAGAGCCGTTATTTGAATTACTCGACAATCAACCAGCGCGTCTTTGTTGTCATCCTGAACGGAGTTGGACGGAGTGAAGGATCTCGTAGCCCCGCCCGATCGAGCCAGATCCCTCCTTCCGTCGGACTTCAGTCGGGATGACAAAAAAGAGAGTCCGGTTCAGGCTGACACAGCAGAAAAACCCCATCCTCGTATAAAAACACGAAACCCGCCTGTATGTTGCGCAACATAGGCGGGTATAAGTTCAGGTAGTTGAAGATTAGTTTTGCTCCGAGGAGCGAGGTCAATCTTCCGACCTCAATGTGCAAACTCCCGAAGGAGCGAAAGTTGGTATGTACCATTTTGCTCAAGACCCATGGTCGAGCGTTTAGCCTTGCGGCAAAGATCCTGATGGCTGGATCTCGTGTAAGTGCGAACCCGTGTGAGCGGGTAAGAAGTGTAAGGTGCGTGATGAGAGCATTTATGCCGGTCTCATCGTCCGGCGGATGTCGTTGTCGATCAGGCGAACGCGCTCGGTCGCCAGTAGCGCCAGCGGTGGTCGAGCCACCAGGTGCTGCTGAGCGTGGCCTCGCGCGAGACCCGGGTCGAGTTCCCGTTGCGGGCCATCATCACCTCCGTGCGGTGCGCGGTCGGGCGCAGCGAGGCGGTGGTGAGGGCGATCGCGCGGGTGACGCGGTGGTACTGCGGCGTGAGCGACGCGTTCGGCTGCGGGGTCGGCGTGGGCGGCGGCTGCCAGTCCATCGCCGGTTCTCGATCGAAGCGGAGGCGGACGAGGCGTCCGTTGAGCCCCCAGACCTCGATGTTGTTCGTGCCGCAGTGCGCGGTCGCGTCCGCCGTGAACGTCTCGAGGGTCGTGGCCTGCCCGTCGTGGTTGTTGGTGGCCTCGCGGCAGACCCCCACGCGTTGCGCGTAGTATGGGTCGCCGACGTGCCAACCCGTGGGACGGCAGGCCAGGATGAGCGCGCTCCCGCAGTTGGCGGACGCGACGTTGTCCCGGATCATCTGCACGACCACGCCGCGCGCGATGCGCGGGGTGCTGCGGGGGCGGTGGATGCGGCGGGTGCCGCCGGTCGTCGCGTGCATGCCCTCGACGCCACCGAGGCGTGCGAGGAGGCTCCCGGAGGCTTCGCTGGTGTTGCGAACCTCGCAGGAGGTGGTCCACGTTCCGTCCCGCTGGGGGACGGCCGCGGTGCACATCATGCCGCTGCCGTTCAGCGCGTGGTTGAGCTCCGGCGCCGCTGCCTGGTCGCGGGTCGCCACGGCGGGGCGGGTGGGGTGGTGCCCGCCACCGTGGTGGGCACGGTGCCCGTGGCGGCGCCGCGGCGTCTCGGGGGCGATGGCGACCGTCGGCGGATCGGCCACGGGGGGCGGCGTCGTCTGCGTCTGCTGGGCGCGAAGGGTCTCGAGCTCGCGCTCGGCGTCCTCGGCACGGCGCCGCTCGGCGTCGCGCTGACCCTCGGCCGCGAGGCGTCGGGTTTCGGCGAGGTTCCGGGCTGCTTCGGCATCGGCCGTCGCTGCGGCGACCTGGTCGCGCGTCTGGGTGACGGCGATCTGTGCGTCGGTGAGCGTCGCGGCGACGGCCGCGTAACATGTGACAGACGTACCGATCTCCGGGTGAGATGTCGGGACGTCGTTCCCGATGCAGATCGTGAGCAGTGGGGAGTTCTCCCCGCAGGCGATCGTGCAGAGGAGCGTGTTTCTGACGCGCGCGGAGACGCGGGGCTCCTGCAGGTGCGCGCGGCACTGCAGGTAGCTCTCGGTTCTCTCGCAGATGCCGAGGTTTACGCCGGTCCCCACGAGGAGATCGGCGAAGTGGTCGCGCTCGCTCTCGCTGAGCGGCGCGGCCTGGTCGCTGACGCGCTTCGCGAGGTCGTCGCGCGAGGGGATCGTCCCCCGCACGAAGCCGCCGTGGATGCGGGAGCACCCACTTCCGAACAGCAGTGCGATCATTCCGGCGAGCGCAAGCAGCGCGCGCCAGCCGAGGCCCTGGGGCCTCTCCTTCTTCTTTTCCATTCTGCTCCTGTCCTTTCCGACAGCCGTGTGCGGGTGGGTCTATCTCCCGCACTTCACTTTCTCGACATGAAGACAAACCATCAGGTCGCCTTAGCCGAGTGTCTGATCTAACCATTCCCAGAGAGTTACGTCAAGGCTCGGTTGAGCCAAGAGGGCGTGGTAGACAGACAAAAACGGGCCAAAAAGTGGCACGTGACCCAATATACAGATGTTTTTTGCTTTTGTTACGGGGTTTTTACAGCTCTCCGGCCTCCTGTGATTCAGATCGGGAGCGATCCTCCTTCCTTTTGTCATCCCGAGTGGAGTTAGACGGAAGGAGGGATCTGGACCGATCGGACAGGCTGCCAGATTCTTCACTACGTCCAACTCCGTTCAGAATGACAACAGAAGGAGACGGACTTCTTCCAGGATGACAGGAGGAGGGGTGTAGAGCTTTATTGGGTATACAAGGCGGAAGGAGAGAGGTTGCCTAACCGCCGATCGTTTGTTAGGATTTGGCGGTTCTCGAAGTGGCAGGACAATCCAAGTTACCTGGAGAGGTACCCAAGAGGCTGAAGGGGGGAGATTGCTAATCTCCTAGGGGTCTAAAAAGCCCGCGAGGGTTCGAATCCCTCCCTCTCCGCCACGTCGTTCGCGAACGACGTGGCTCCGCCAAGCAAAGGCAGCGGCGAAGCCACGGCACGTTGGCGCAAGACGTGGAGAGCTATCATCATGATGGCTCTTATCGTTTATAATGCCGAGAAGGATTGGGAGAGGTGACAGAGTGGTCGAATGTACCGGACTTGAAATCCGGCGTAGCCGCAAGGTTACCGTGGGTTCGAATCCCACCCTCTCCGAGCGTTGCTGAAGCCGCCTTCAGCGATGGTCGGAGAGGAAAAGAACGGGAGGGTTGCTACCTTGACAGTCACGCAGAAATAAAATAATGTGCACACATTCTTTTATTATGCCCGCCAAGAAATCCCCGTATAACCTGAGCAAACTTTCGCAGCACATCAAAAAGCGACGTCTCTCGCTTGAGTTGTCTCGTGAAGAATTGGCCGAGTCGGCGAAGGTGAATTACAACACCATCATCAAGCTCGAATCTGGCGCCAACACAAACCCCACGATCAGCACACTCATCGGGATTGCCGGTGTCTTCAAGATCAAAGTCGAGGATCTCATTAAATAACAAAAACGAGCCAACGCGGCTCGTTTTTGTTATCCTGAAACAATGACGACATTCCGAGAAAGAGCTTTATCAGCGGTAAGGTCTATTCCAAAGGGATCGGTCATGACCTATCAAGAAGTCGCCGCCAAGGCTGGCTCACCCGGCGCTTCGCGTGCCGTCGGCTCGCTCATGAAGGCGAACCATGATCCATCCATCCCATGTCATCGCATCGTGCGCTCCGACGGATCGATAGGGGAATACAACCGCGCCGGTGGATCGAAAACAAAGTGGTCACGGCTCGAGGAAGAGGGCGTAGACATGAGCAAGCTCCATCTCTAACATAAAAACATATGCTCTCACTTTCTGTTGGAAAAAAAGCCCCACTCTGGACCCTGCCAGATCAATCAGGTACGGAACATGCGCTCAAGGATTACAAAGGTCAGTGGGTCGTGCTCTACTTCTACCCAAAAGACGACACGCCGGGATGCACAAAAGAAGCCTGTTCATTCCGCGATAACCTCCCAAAGTTCAAGAAAACAAAAGCGATGGTGTTTGGTGTAAGCGCAGACCCCGTCAAAAAACACGCCAAGTTCGTAGAAAAATTCTCGCTCTCCTTTCCGCTCCTCGCCGACGAGGATAAAAAGGTCGTGGAAGCCTACGGCGTCTGGGCCAAGAAAAAGTTCATGGGGCGCGAGTATATGGGAATTCTCCGCACCACTTTCCTCATCGACCCAGAAGGGAAAATCGCTAAAATCTACGAGAGCGTAAAGCCCGAAACCCACGCGGAGGAAGTGCTGGCGGATCTCAAGGAATTAGCCTAAGCACCCTAGCTCACCCAAGCAACACAAAACCCCCTGTTCGGGGGTTTTTGCGCTGGTGCACTCGAGACGATTCGAACGTCTGACCTCTTCCTTCGCAGGGAAGCGCTCTATCCAGCTGAGCTACGAGTGCATTTCGGGTGGCTTGGCGACTAGATCTTCAAAAGCCGCCCTACGATATCAGAAACATACTCGCCGCGCAAGTCCAAATCTTCGCGCAAATACTGCTTTAAATGCTGGCGAATATCAACGGGGTCCTGTTCATCGAGGGCGATCCGCAGGCGAGGGGTAAGAATATTGCGGGTTTCCAAGTATAAAACCTTCACAACAGGAGGCTGATAAATAATCGAAAACGTATCAAGATCCTGGTAAAGGTAGAGCTTGCCATTCACAACCAAGCCGTTGTCACCGATCTGAACAAGCATGGAAACGGGCTCCTGACGACTCGTGAGGAGAAGAAGGATCCCCATGAGCAGGATAAGAAACGCAAACAAGAAGTTGGCAGTGTAGACGGCGTAGGCCACAAAAAATGTAGCGACCAAAATCATCGTCACGTACCAACCGCGGCCACGCTCGCGGCGTTCAAAAGAAGGAACTTCCCAGACGAACTTATCTTGCGCAAAAATGAGCGCGTCTGCGGTCTCGGGAGACACAGGGATCATACGCAAGAAGTATAAACGAAAAACGACCATCGTGGAACATGTGTCGCGGGTATATCCGGGTGGGTGGACGACCACGAACGAAAACCGTACAGTTTCGGCATATGCTGCGTTGGGATGACCCCGTTTCCTTCATCAAAGGAGCCACGACCTCTGTCCGAACAGGATGGCGGACGCTTGAGATTGAAACGATCGGCGATCTCCTGCTCACAATTCCACGGCGCTACGACGACTTTTCTAAAACCGTTGCTATTCGCGATGCGCGTGATGGCGACGTAATCACCGTTCGTGGCCGCGTGGCACAAGTCAAAAAAATCCCCAGCTTCCGCCAGCGCATGCAGATGATCCGCGTGGTGATCGAAGACGATACCGGAAAGATGGCTGCCACGTTCTTCAATCAGCCATGGATGCTGACCCAGCTCCTTCCTGGCCAAGAACTTCTTCTTTCTGGAAAGGTGAAGGTTGATCCTCCCTACGGGAAGAGTTTACTCCATCCTCTGTGGGAGTTAGCGGGGGAGAACACGGTTGCTGCTGGTAAGATTGCGCCGGTCTACGGGCTTTCCGGCACTCTCGCACAAAAAACCTATCGCCGTCTTCTTGCTCTCGCGATCGAAGAGGCACAGATCCCAGAAGATGTGCTGCCAGAAGACGTACGCGCCTCACAAAGTCTCCTCTCCTTCACGCAAGCCATCCGCGCCCTCCACACGCCCACGGATATGGCCGAGGCAGAGGCTGGCCGCGCACGCCTTGCCTTCGATGAGCTTCTAACCTATCAACTCGCCCTTCAATCCATCAAACGCACCTCGCAAGCATCGGGCGCCCCTATCATTCCCTTTGACCAGCTCTTCGCAAAAAAGTTTGTTCAACAACTCCCGTACCCTCTCACTGGTGATCAGAAACGTGCCGCGTGGACCATTTTGCAAGACATGGAAAAACGCATGCCGATGCGTCGTCTGCTGCAGGGTGATGTGGGGTCCGGAAAAACGGTCGTAGCTGCCTTCCTTGCGGCGCATGTACAGCGCGCCGGTTCTTCCGTTGCTCTCCTAGCGCCAACCGACATCCTCGCACGCCAACACGCAGAAACCTTGCGAGCGTTCTTCGCGACCTGGCACATTCCGCTCCTCCTCGTAACGCGCACAGACAAGCGAGCCTTCTTTGACGGAACGGTCGAGGAGCTCACGGCGAACGAAGCAGAGGCGCGCATAGAGCGCGGCAACGTCGTTCTAGTCGGTACGCATGCGCTCTTGGAGGCAAGACGTATTCCGCCGGATCTCGCGCTCGCCATCGTCGACGAGCAGCATCGTTTTGGCGTGGCCCAGCGCGAACTCCTCGCCAATCCTTCACGCGCCGACGGACTCATCCCGCATCTCCTCTCGATGACAGCGACCCCCATCCCACGCTCACTCGCTCTCACGATGTATGGCGATCTCGACATCTCCCTCATCCGCGAAAAACCAAAGGGTCGCCTCCCAATTGCAACACGTGTTTGCCAAGGTGAAGCGCGAGAAGATGGGTACGCAGCGATGCGTGCCGCTGTCGCGAAGGGGGAGCGTGTCTTCGTTGTGTGCCCGCTCATCGATCCTTCAGACGTGTTGGGAGTGAAATCCGTAAACGAAGAAATGAAGCGATTAGCCAACGGTCCGTTGCAAGGATTATCGATCGGCCTCCTTCACGGTCGCCTCAAGCCAAGCGAGAAAGAATCGGTGATGCAGGCCTTCGCAAAAGGGGAGATCCAGGTCTTGGTAGCGACGTCTGTCATTGAGGTCGGTATCGATATCCCTCAAGCCACGATCATGGCTATCGAAGCCGCCGAACGCTTCGGTCTCGCCCAACTTCACCAACTCCGCGGCCGCGTCGGACGTTCAACGCTCCGCAGCCAATGCTTCCTCTTTACAGACATCGAAGGTCCAGCCCTAGATCGTCTCTATCTCTTGGAAAAACACCAAGACGGCCTAGACCTCGCCGAGGCAGATTTAGCCTTACGCGGTGCTGGCAACCTCATCGGTCTTGATCAAAGCGGCGGCCGCATGTTTAAAGCGGCGCGCATGACAGATTTACCCCTTATCAAAGCCGCTCAAGAAGTCGCCTCGCGCTGGTTAGACGAAGACCCTCGTTTGAATGATCACCCTATCTGGAAGGAACGCATGAAGCAGGTACAGGAAACACGACATGGGGAGTAGGCTTGTATTTTGCAAAAAATAGGCTAGGATAGTTCACCTACCTGGCATGGTAGGGATTGATGCGTAGTGCATCAACGCAACTGGAGACGCAATGAAGCTCGCGACGAACGCCTTGATGAGTCTCACGCTGTCACTCCTCGCTTGTGGAGGATCGACCACTCCTCCCGACGGAGGCACCTGCTCTACCTGGGTCTCGCCTTCGCCGCCCACGGTCGCGCACCTCAGGCTCGACTTCAGGCCGAATCTGATGGGGCGAGACCTGGAGATCCGGGACCTCGCGGTGCAGATCGTGCCGTACACGCCCGGCATGGCTCAGCCGATGAGCGGTCTCGCACGTGCTCCCGGCGGTGGCTGGACGACGGCGACCACGACGATCACCGCCTACGGTGGCGAAGTCGTGTTCTACATCAACTGGAACGAGATCCTGCCGTCAGGCGATCCGATCCTCACGCGCTTCGGTCGGCTGACGCAGGACACGGAGACGCTCATCGTCGAGGGCGAGCTCCGCATCCTCGAGCTCGGCGGCGGTGAGTGGCACGCCATCTTCGTTCACTCGGACATGTACGGCCTCGTGCTCAAGGCGCGCTGGGACGAGCAGTGTTCTCGTACGGACGCCTACAGCGGCAGCGTCTGCCTCACGCGCTAGTCTCTGCAGCCAACACATACCCGCCCCTTCCCTTGGAAGAATCCTTCTTCCTTCCCAACTTTTATCGTGAACCCAGGTTCACCGTTGAAGATGGGAATAGCGTAAAAAGAGGTCTATAAAACACGGCATGGGGAGTGGGCTTGCTTTTTATCGAAAATAATGTATTATCATCCCGCTCGTTCAAGTGGATGAGCTGGTGCGCACGTTGCGCTCCAAGCCCCTTCGAGGACTTCATGAAGCTCCGTACCGCCTCGTTCCTGGTCGCCTCGTTCGTCATCAACGCCTGCGCCACCACGACCCGCGCCCCGGTGCAGTCGCCGTCGTGCACCGCGCGCGATGAGCCCACCCTCACCGGTCAGATCTACGACGACGCCGTCGCTACGCTGGCTGCCACGTCGGGCACCCGGTGCCGCGTGATGCCCTTCGATACGTCGGTTCCCGACGCGGAGGTACTGGAGGTGCGTCTTCGCACCAACAGGGTGGTGTACGAAGTCGCGGTCATGAACCGCGAAGAGCAGGGACGGTACCCCTCTCGCAACACGTG
>CAZLPD010000003.1:23596-54566 GCA_964561355.1 uncultured Gammaproteobacteria bacterium | reverse complement strand
GTTTTTATACACTTCCGCTTGTCATCCCGAGTGGAGTTGGACGGAAGGAGGGATCCGGGCCGATCGGAATAGGCTGCGAGATCCCTTCGGCAAGCTCAGGGCAGGCTCTTCACTACGTCGGACTTCGTTCAGGATGACAAAGTTGGTTACGGATATATCTGCTTTCCTTCTTCGTCGTAGACGATGATCGCTTGGACGGGACATGACTGTGCAGCGAGGAGGATCGTGTCGCCGTCGGCGGCATTTTGGTCGACGATGTAGGCTTTATTTTCTTCGTCGAGTTGGAAGACGCCTGGTGCGATCGTGACACAAGGCGCAGCGCCGATACAGAGATCGCGATCAACGACGAGCTTGGATATTTTGAGAGGCATAGGGTTTATATTTGCACGAATTCGATCGTCTTTATGCTTGGCATTTTTTCACGAACCAATTCCTCGATGCCTTCCATATAGGAACCAGAGCAGGCGCAGTCGCCGCAAAAGCCTTGGAGCTCGATGACGCAGCGGTCGTCAGCAGCTTCTTTTACCGTGACGGCGCGGCCCGCGGCGCGGAGCATGGGCTCAATATCCACGAGCGCGGATTCGATGAGGGACTTGATATCCATAATGATGACAAAGACGATAGCGGATTGGGCGAGGATTGTGTAGGGGTTACACGCCGAAGTACTTTTCCTTGTAGAACAGGATGAGTTGCTCGACTTCTGGGATGCAGGCTGGATTACCGATGCCGACTTTGAGCTTAGCTTGGACTTTTTCGAGCGTATCGGCACCGTCGAGGACCGCCTCTTCGATGTCATGATCTGTGACCTTGGTTTCTGAGTCGATGATTCTCCCCTGCTCGACTTCGATTTTGTCGACCATGCCGTGACGGCGATACCAATCGTTGATAGCGGCACGGAGTGCTTTGTCACCGAGGACGGAGCAATGGACTTTGCGTGCTGGCAATCCACCGAGGCGCATCATGATGTCCTGCGGACGAAGCTTGCGAGCTTCTTCGAGCGTCACTCCCCCACCTTCCGTGACGATGACGGACATCATCGAGGTGGAAGCGATGGCGGAAGCGCATCCGAAGGTTTTCCATTTGAGATCGGTGATGCGCTGCGTTGCTTCGTCTACCTTGATCCAAATCTTCATGGCATCGCCACACGCGGGCGAGCCGACCATGCCCATCGCCGCATCTTTGTACGATTCTTCTTGGCCATCTTCCATGAAATTTTTTGGATGGAAAAAGTGATCCTTCACGGTGTTCGTGTAGAACCATCCTTGGCCGGTAGCTTTGCCTGCCCCCACGATGTCGCCTTGAGTGGAGGTGGTCGTTGGTTGTTGAACGGCGTCGGACATAGGTTAGGCAAAATATTTCATGTCGAGATTTACGGGGCTCATCTTGCGGAGGCGTTCGACGATGCCTGGCATGACGTTGATGACGAAATCGATTTGCTCTTCTGTTGTGGAGCGGCCGAGGGTGAAGCGGATGGAACCGTGTGCTCCTTCGTAGGAGATGCCCGTGGCGAGGATCACATGCGATGGATCGAGAGAGGATGATGCGCAGGCCGAACCGGTTGAAACCATGATGCCTTCGGCGTCGAGGTAGAGCACCGCGGCTTCGCCTTCGATATCGATGAACGAGATGTTGAGGCTGTTTGCGAGACGCTCCGTTGGATGACCGTTGAGGCGCGTTTTTGGAATCTTTAGGAGACCTTCGGCGAGACGTTCACGAAGCGTAAGGAGGCGCTTGGATTCTGCTTCGCGATCGGCGTGTGCGAGTTCGAAGGCTTTAGCAAAACCGATGATCGATGGGACGTTTTCGGTGCCGGAGCGGAGGTTGCGTTCTTGGCCACCGCCGCGGACGAGCGGTTCGATTTTTGTGCCGCGACGAAGATACAAGAGACCAACGCCTTTCGGTCCGTACATCTTGGAGGCGTTGATTGTGAGAAGATCGACGTGGAGTTTGTCGACGTTTATCTCGAGAGAGCCAGCGGCTTGGCAGGCATCAGAATGAAAAAATGGATAGAAGGTTTTTTGTTCTTTGCGCCAAGAGAGAAGGGCACGACCAATATCGGCGATGGGTTGGATGGTGCCGATCTCGTTGTTCGCCATCATGATGGAGATGAGGATGGTGTTTGGCGTGAGCGCAGCTTCCACATCTTTGACGGAGACTTGGCCGTTGCGATCGACGGGGAGAACCGTGACGTCGATTTGTTTTTGTTTTTGCCAATGCAACAGTGGCTCGAGGACGGCGTGATGTTCGATCGCGGTTGTGATGACGTGAGGCAATCCTTCTTTAACAGATGCGCGATGCGCGTGAATCACGCCGGCGAGTGCCATGTTGTTGGACTCGGTGCCGCCGGCTGTGAAAAGGATCTCATCTTCGTGGGCGCCGATGAAATTGGTGATAGTTTTGCGCGCATCACTCACCGCTTCCTTGGCGCGCATGCCGAGCGTATGGAAGGACGAGGGGTTTCCAAAATCTTCCGTGAGATACGGATGCATCGCTTCGAGCACGCGAGGATCGAGCGGCGTGGTCGCTGCGTGATCAAGATAAATCAGTTTCTTTGGGAATGGGATCATAGGGGGCAGTATTCAGTGGAACTTTTTTCGGCCTGCGGAACTCGCCTGCCTTCGGCAACGGATTTGTGCCTGCAGACCAGCAACGACCTTAACGGCACGAAATCCTGGCTCAGACAGTCCTCGGCGGAAAAAAGTTCCACCGAATACTGCTGTCAGAGGGAGGAGGAGAGGATGTCGGAGAGGGAGGTGGATTTGAGGTGGGATTGAACGAGGCGTTGGAGGCCGTGCCAGACGGATTTGGTGCGACAGCGTTTTTCTTGTGGGCAAGCGATGGATGCGCCTTTTTGGCATTCGACCAGCATCACTTGGCCTTCGAGCGCGGTGGCGATCTGTTCGAGAGTGATGTCTTTTGGTGGACGTGTGAGGCAGTATCCTCCACCTGGACCTTGGCGACCTTCGATGAGATTGGCTTTGCGTAGGGTGGTGGCAATTTCTTCGAGATACGAGGGGGAGATACCCGCTTCTTCGGCGAAGGACTTTAAGCTTAGGCGCTCTTCTTTTTGGTAAGCAGAGGCTAATGTAGCCATGAGTTGAAGGCCCGCGTGGGCCCGTTCGGAGATCTCAAACATAAACCAGGTTACTGACCTGGTTTTATGCTTTTTGGGTCGTCGCGTCAAGCGTTGTTTCGTATCTTGGCCATTGTGCTATCCTGCCTCTATATGTTTGACCGACCAAAAACAGAATCTTCTTCCGCCCGTCCGGCGAAACGCCCCGGCATGCTGGAGCGGCTCGCTCTTATTGCCGGCCTGGCTGTGGCGCCAAAGGTTGTAGCCTCTCAGGACGAGGTGCCACGCGCTCCGATGAGTACCGTAGACCCTTCGAGGGCGGCAAATGAGGAGGCGGCTGTGCAAGCGCTTCGTGTACGCATTGCTGCTCAAAATACCCCGGCCGCTTCCCCAACGATTGAGACTGCTTCTGCAACAGCTCCTACCGAGGGAGCTTCCTATACCGAGGCCCAGCGGCAAGAGATGCTGAGGCAAGGTCGCGCCTTAGCCGAGCGTGGTTTTGAAACTCTTTTTTCCGAAGACTTGGGGCTTATGGGCACCCCCGCGCAACATGCAGGCATCGATCCACGATCCCTCTACGAATTCGCTGATGCCTGGCTCGATCAAGAAACTGAGCATATGGAGGGTACCGAGGACTACCGTGAGCGCGTTGGCGGAATCGCTCGAGATTTTATCCTAAAACGCATGAACGACGAGCTGCTTTCTCCGCTGCAAACAAGCGATGTCAACCGTGCCGGTGGTATCGTCTACTACTTTTCTGCTTGGGATAACGACAATAATATTCTTCGCTTTAGCGCGCGCCCAGTGGATGGCCAGGTGGATGGCGGTGATCGATACCAGCTTGTTGAGCTTGAAGGTAGTGGAGTCCAGCATACAGATGCCGCACCAGGCGGCATTGATGACGTTGCTTATCGTCACGCATTCGAAGATATTGATCACCCAGAGGCGGAGCAAGCAGACACTGATGGCGCACCCGAAGATGAGGATTCTCCCGAAGAGAGCTGACGCTTGACCCTAACGCGGGTCAACGATAGGATGCGGCGGAGTGGGCAAGAAGGTGATGTTTTTCTTGCCTGCGGATCTTGCAAACATTCTTTTGTTTCTTAGATTGCTTCGGACAGTCCTCGTCAAGAAAAACATCACCTTCTTGCCCAGGAAAAAAGAGTGTTACTGGAGAGGTGTCAGAGTGGTCGAATGAGCTGGACTCGAAATCCAGTATACCCGTAAGGGTATCGAGGGTTCGAATCCCTCCCTCTCCGCCACGTCACTCGCGAGCGACGTGGCTCCGCCAAGCGTAAGCGGCGAAGTCACGCACTCATACGGTGAGACCGGTAAAACCGCCTGAAGGGGCGGTTTTACTATTGGTAGTAGGATTGGTTTGGTTGCTCGCCTTGGGGTGGGATTTCGTTTCTTATGTTTGCGGCGCTGTTTACGAGGGATCGTTGATTCCAACGTAGATCGGGAGGAAACGTGAGTTCCTTGAGTTCGTCCGATGCTTGGATCGCCAATCTAAATTCGTCCGTGCGCGTCCAGCCGCTCGCTTCTTTCTTGGAAACTTGGGGTAGCTCGACCTCCATGGTGCGCGGACAATCTCCTTCGACGATGAAGGCGTCGCCGGTTTGGGATGTGTAACAGCTACGTATATCGTATGGCGGAGATTGTGGATCCCATAGCTTCATGAGCCAATCGTGCTTTTCTCCTCGTGTCGAAGCGAACGTAATTGCATGCTCCCCTTTTATGTATGCGCCCTGAACGACGCCTTCTTTTTCTGAGGCTCGAAAGATATTCAGCCCTTGATGAGGTGACTTTGGATCGGATATTTGCAGCATACTTGTCGTGCTTGCCGAATGAGAACAGCCTGCTCCAAATGTGAGCAGACTTCCGAGGAGGACTGCCGAGGTCCGCTGAATTCTTTTCATGTTGTATAGCATACAGAGGATTTGTGCTTACACCTAGACACCTCCCGTGACCTCCCTCCTTCTTCCTTGTTAATACCAAATCGTTTTTGTGCGGTGATGGGGTTTGTCGTTCGGGGATTTTTTGCGGCCCATGAGCCAGAAGACATCGTTGAGCTGGATCGCTGTCGCGGAAAGAATGTTTTCTTGAAGCACCTTGGTTGCACGATTGATGGCGGCGATTTGATGGGCGCGGATTTCGAGCTCTTCGAGGCTACCTGATTTTATTTCGACGTGATGATCGACGCGATCGGCGAGAGATGCCTCGTAGCGAAGGATGCCAAGATTGCGGAGGACGGAGGGGATTTTGTAGTCGGCGAGGGCGGTGAGACGGGAGCGGTCATATGCATGGAATGCTGATATGTGGCTCGCTGCGAGTTGAGCGCGTTTCCAGAAACGAATGGTGCTACCTTCGTACATCGCTTCGTCTTTGAAGATAGTTGGGAATCTGTCGACGAGAGTTTGCGCGATGTCGAGAGCGTCGTCTGCGCCTGCGATCGTTGATTGCCAGCTCATCATCCCCTGCTCTCGCATGGTGCGACCGAGATCGTGAAGGAGCGCGAGACGCTCATCGAGGGATGGGATCTCGATGTTGGCGGCGAAGATGCTACCCAACGCTTCTCGAGAGAGGTTCTCTAAAAACGTTGGCTCGAGCTTCAATGCTCCAGACTCGACCGCCTGTTTGAGGGCGTGTGCCAGACCGTGACTCCCGCCGAGAGGCTGGCCATCTTGGATGATCGTCCACTTTGGATCACCCCAGAAGAAAAAGTTGAGGGCGTCGAGGACGATGATAAAGCCGATGCGACCATCGTCGTCGAGATTAGATGGGAGATGTTCGATGGTGGGATCTTTTTGCGTGAGCGTGGTTGGATCGAGTTGTTGTATGACGGCTTCGATCGCGGCATCGTCGATGGTTACGAAGCGCGCATCTTCAATGATGGGATTGATGGAGTCGAGGATTGGGTGGTGAGCCATATGAGAACCCAGAAGATGATGGCGAGATCGTTTTTGAAATACGGGACGTCGACGAGACCTTGGAGAAGGAGTGTTACGATTGGTAGCCACATGTAGCTCTGCTCGACTCGTTCTGCCGCGCGCGACCAGACTATGATTATCCATCCAAATGCGATGAGTCCGAGGAGACCGGTTTCGCTCCAGAGATTGAGTACAATGTTGTGCGGATACTGGAACACTTCGATGCCGTGTGTGCGTTGGTAGGGCTTGAAGACCGTAGGATAGCCGCCAAAGCCAGCGCCTTGGAACCAGCGATCTTTTAGCATGGTTACGGTGTCACGCCACATGTACATGCGCACTTTACCGGACCATCCTTGGAACGTAAGTTCGCGGATGAGCGGCTTGTTGAGTGCGGGAATGGCTATGATCGTGAGCGCTGCGATTACCGTCGCTGCAATGATCCAACGACGTACTCTTGGCTGGAGTACAAGATAGATCCATGTCGAAACACCGAGCGCGATGAAGCCGCCTTCGCTCTTCGCGAGTGCGATAGCGAGGAAGGTTGCGAGGAAGGTTGCGACCGCGAGGCGATCTATCGCGTGTGCTTTGATCGATCGATGAATGACCGACAAAGCATAGGCACCGATGGGGGCGACAAAGAGTGCGAGTGCGTTTGGATATGGGAATGGACCCGTGGCACGACGACCGGCGCGGATAGCAACATCCCACGGATGCGGAATGCCGTGACCCGTGATGAACTGGACGAGCGCCCAGGCGGTAACGGCGATGACTGTGAAAAAGAGATTGCGGGAGAGTGCGTAGAGAATTGCGTGTCGGGAATTGAGGGAGCGGAGAATGGAGAAGATAAGAATTGGTTCGAGGATGTAGGCGCGCCAGAGACCGAGACCCCCGATGATATTTGGCGCGACGAAGACAGCGAGAAGCGTTGCTACCAGCCAAGCAATAACGGGAAGATGAAAACGATCCAGTGAGCGCCAGGCTGATCGGATTCCTTCGAGGCCGTTTTCATAGATGAAGGCGGCGAAGATCAACCCGAGGTAGATTTCTAGGATCGTGGTTGGGAGTGGTCCTATCTTCAGCCGTACGAGGTAGAACGGGAGGACGAACGGAAGCCATTCGAGAAGGCGACGGGTAATCATGGAGATAGCCTAGCGTGGGATTGAGAAAAAGGCTATGAATCTCCTCCATCTTATGTCACCATGGTGCTCACTATGAAGCCTCGCGAACCTCGCGGCCCCAAGGGGCCTCAACCACCTGATTCTTTTGATCGGTCTGAATTCGCGGACCTTTTCGAAAAGAAGGCTCGAGAACTGGGCTTGCCTCCGAATGCTTCTTCGGATGACATTCGCCAGGCGTTGCGTACACGCGACGGATTGTCGCCTACGCCGGAGATTCATGTAGATAGTGTGGACGATATTGATGCCGCTCTTGAAATGGTTCAGGGAGGCGCTGTCGAAAGAATACAGGAAGCTTCAACCTATCCAGCTAATGATAATGACCTGCGCAGACCCCGATAATTATGACCACCAAAGAACAGATGCGTGCGGTGTGCTTTACGGAGCACGGCGCGCTTAAACCAAAGAACGAATGTCGTGCAGAACTTATCAACCAACTCATCCTGGAGGACGGGATGGATATTGATGCGGCTGAGGACACCGTCGATAAGAGTTTGCGCGAGTGGAATTTGTGGGGCGAGCCGACGCTCGAGGAGTTGTTGCGAGAAGATGCGGAGGAAGAGACGCCGACGGCTTAGGCACTCACGCAAAATATACCAAAACTAAAACCCCCCGGTGGACACCGGGGGGTCGATCGTTACCGTCAAGCATGGAGACGGCGACGATCATCCTTTCGCTCGCGCGACAAAAGAGCTTTGGCTCCTTCCTCGCGCGAGTCGAAGGACGATACTTCTGACTGACAGGATCTAGTCTTCCTGGCGGTCGGGTGTTCGTCAACAGTGGGTAGTGGATAACTCGGCGTCACTCATCGACAGAGAATAGCCCTATCATCTTTCACAAGAATGCTCCCCGTGGTCGGGCGACAGGTTTCTGCACGTTCAAAGAGCGATATTCTGGTTTGTAATTCGCCCGCTATCGCTGCTTTTTGGTTGATGGTTATTCGCTCATACTCTGCACCGAGTATTGGGTTTTTTGCGAGGAGGAACGTTGGATCTACTCCCGAAACATATCGAAACTGTGGAGCGAGGGCGAAGAGTTCGCCGAAACTGTCCCAGCGGTCGTGGAAGATGCGTTCGCCGGGGGTGGCTTCGTGGTTGAGTGCTTCGACGATGGGTGCGAGGCGGTTGAAGGAGCGCGCACCTTCGCGAAGACCGTGGTAGGTGCCGCGTACGTCACGGATACATACGGCGATGACGAGGATGAGTGCGCCGATATAGGTTGTGCGTGCTTTTTTTTGCAGGATGGCGCTGAGTTCTTGTTTGAAGTGGGCGTGATCGACGAGCGTCCACAGACTTCCGAGCCAGAGTGCAAAGACGGGCACGAGATATTCGATCATGCGACTGCTTTTGAGCGTGAAGGCGGTGAGCGCTGCAATGATGAATCCGAGGCCGACGATCGAGCGTGCGCGCTTTGTGTCGAGTGGACGATGAGGGGCGAGGATAAGGCCCAGGAATATGACGGCGCTCGCCATGATGAGCGGGCCGAGGTTCGCGACAAGGTCTCCTAATGTCGATGGTCCCCATTCGAGACCGAGCTGCGTGCTTCCGTGAGTGGCTAGCGCGACTTGGACGATTTGCGTGTAGAGGAATGGGAGGAGGTTGGCGCGATTGGGATGGATGAGGAGACCGACCGCGGTGCCGAGAGCCGTCATCAAAAACATCTGCGCATCGACCCACGTGAACTTGGAGCGCGTTACGTAACGGTCGAAGATAAGACCGCCCAGGATGCAGAGTGCTTGAGATGCGAGAAGGATGATCCAGCCGCCGTGCGAGAGGGAGAAGACGAGACCGGCGATAAAGGCTGTTGTACGCAACGCCATATGCTCACGTTTCGCCTTTGACGTGCGCAGTATCGCGGCTAACCCTAATACGAATGCCGTGAGAGCGAAGGGCGTGGCTTTGCCGAGAGAGAGGCGAAATGAGAGCGGCATGGAGAGCGTGGCGAGCGCTGTCCCGATGAGTGGGTGCTGGATCGAAAGTTTTTGCAGAACTTTGTAGAAACACGTGACGAAGAGGGCTGCGAAGATTATCGTCGCGATTTGTAGACCGTGGAACATGCCGAACGTGGCGACGAATGGCGTGAGGGCTAGATGATACAAGAGATGCTGATCAACGAACCGATCACCGAGAAGCGTGAGGTCGAGCCAGGGGAAGTTTTGCAAGAAAAAAAGATGAGCGACGTGGATCCCTTGGACACCGGGGATCGAGGCACCATGCAGGATGATGTCGGCGAGCTTGGCATGGTAGAAGCTATCTTGATCGCGAAAGCTGCCCCAGGGTTGGAGAAGGGAGAAGAAGGCGAGGGAGACGAGGAAGACGAGCCCGGTTTTGAAGCGCTGAATACCTAAAGACATAACAAGAGGATAGCACGAGACAACCTCCTTCAGTCATCCCGAACGGAGTTGGACAGAAGGAGGGATCTCGGCCAACCGGAATGGGCCACGAGATCCTTCACTGCGTCGGACTTCGCTCAGGATGACAGAACGAGAAAACCCCACGCTGCGAGCCGTTGCAGGTGGGGTTTTTCAGGCGGGATCGTTTCGGCGCACGATGGAGGCGCACCCCGGTCAACACCGAGGATTTAAGGGGTAAGGAACGGCTCTGATGGACGAATTACCAGTGGGGATGGTAGTGGACGAGGAACAGGATCCACCCCCAGATAATTCCGAGGATGACGAAGGCCGAGGGGGCGCCGAGGGCAGTCCAGGCGATCTTCTCACCCCAGGTCTTGCCCCTTCCGACGAAGATGTCGAAGAAGCACAAGGCCGGAACGAAGCAGATGGCACCAATCGTGAGACCCGAGATGAAACTCAGGTTCGCGAGGAGGTGCCAGGCGCTTGTGATCGGCCCCCTGTGCTCCGCGACGACGCTTGCGCCGATCGCGCGCACCTGATTCGGCGCGCCCCAGATCGAGGTGGCGAGCGACGGCCAGAGCACGCGGATGATGCCCCAGACCGTCGTGAAGACCACTACGACCACGAAGACCACGATGGCGCGCTTGCGCCAGGGGCCCGCCGGGACGCCCGCCCATGTGAGCAGGTAGAGGCAGAGCGCCGACACGGGGATCGTGATGATCGCCGCGAGCGCCATGCCCGGGGAGGGCCACCGGGTGGCCGCGAGGTAGGCGAGCGCCGTTGCGACGATAAACGTCGTGAAGAGAGATCCGATCCCCTTCTCGACTTTTTCGAGCGGCACGTTGCCACCCACCGCGGCCGCGACAGCGTCAGCGCCGGTGTCGGCGACAGTGATCGAGGCGCGCACAGCCCACGCTTCGACCGCCATGACGGCGAGACTCGCACCCATGAGCCAGTCGCTCCGGGTGCGCATCCCCTCGAGGCTGCTCGAGAAGCCTTCGAGGGCTGCGATCAGCCTGAAGCCGGCGATTCCTGCCGCCATCACGTACCCCGCGAAGGGCAGCGCGATGAGCGAGAGGAACGCGGCCCAGCCGATCGCTACTCGCCAGCCGCGGAAGCGGGTGACGAGGAGGTCGATCGCGCAGGCGATGAGTGGCGAGAGCAGGGCGACTCGCACGACCATCGCGCAAACCATCCACCAGGTGGTGCCGTCCTCGACCTCAAAAGAGACCATCCACCGGGTGAGACCGGTGACCATCCCCCAGAGAAAGAGAGCGGCGACGGTGTAGGCCGCGAGGATCGTACCCACCAGTCGCGGAGCCCCGTAGGCGACCGCGATCGGAATGAGGGCGAATACCTCGCGACCCCACTCCCCCAGCCTCGTGAAGAGCGTGGGGTGGGGAGGAGCAGCGGCGGGCGTGGCGGCGACGGGAGCGGCAGGGGCAGTCATCACGGCGGCGCGCGCCGTGAGAACAGCCTCCTCCCACATCTCATCGACGACGGTCAGCGTCACGCCGGCGGGGAGCCGACGGCCACGGAGGACCCTTGAAGGGCGGATCCAGTTCGCCATGAAACGCCAGGAGGTCTCCGCGGCAGGATTGTCCCGCCGCAGAAGCTCCACGACGGGGGCCAGAGTAGGAACCGCCAGGAGCTCACGCATGAGCGCCTGAACGGCGAGAACGATGTCCGGGCCGAGGGCCCGGTGAGCGGCGGTCTCGCCGATGGATTCTACGAGAGCTTCTGTGGGATTCATGGGCTTTCGCCCTCCTCTGCCCTTTCGGGCCTGCGTTGTTTGAGCCGCTTGGCGGCTAGTGGTTTTCAGATTTTGGTATCCGTAATAGATCCATGGCGTATCCACGGCTGACTATTCCGGCTACCGGCACGTTAGAACTCGAGTTTTCGAGGTCCGATTGTAGGCAGAATTTGGCTTATTTCTGCACACAATTGGACATCTAAATAACTGTATACTATAGCGGAAAAATGGGGTTTTGTCAATCGGATCAGGATGGTACTGCTAGGGTCCGATATGGGGGTCGATCCCTGCGGGAACGGCGTATGGACCCATCACCGTCGGATCTGACCACCCTATCGATGTACTTGGCTCTATAAAGCCATTTTATTTCCGCTTGTTTTAGCCAAAAATACGGCGTTTTATGCTTGACAAAAGGACGGATTTAGGGTATTCTTCTTGGTTACCTTCGGCATCCGTCCGAGTGGGATCTTCTTTCAAAATTCTCGTCTTTCTGAGCCAACTCTCTTTTCAGACTTGGCTCGGGATGATGAGTCCCACCAACACCGTCCCCTGATAGGGACAAAAAGCCGGGTCCGTGGCATGCCAAGGACCTACAACCTTCAAAAGATGGGTGGAAACACCCAAACACACATCGCCCGAGAGGGCAGAAGGAGCCATCATGGCTCGATTTTTCAAGCTTCTTAGCCTTCTGTTCATCATCCAGGGTTGCGGTCTCGGCGCTTCACTGCGCGAGATCGCGGCTCTGCAGCAGCAGGAAGCTACTGCAGCCGCTCATCGTCAGCCGACCACGCAGCGGCCGACGACGGCTGTGGTGGTTCACCCCACCGTCGAGGTGACGGCGGCACCGGTTGCGACGAACGTCACGCCGGTGCCCTCGCCAGACCCAAACCTGGCCGCCGAGGCCGCACAGCTCCGCCACGAGGCGGAAGTCGTGCGGACCACGGCTGCTGAGGCCCACGCTGCGCAGGTCGAACTGCACAGTGAGGCAGCGGCGGCTGCTGAGGACTCGCGCCAGATGCGAGACCTCATCGCCCAGGGTGAGGCCGAGCAGCGCGAGCTGGCTCGCCTCCTCGCCATCGCTCGGGCACCAGTGCCTCCCGGCACCATCGCTCCCGGCGGACGGCCGGTGTTCGTCGGTTTCGTCGACGGACGTGACCCCGCCTGGCGGGGAAATCGTCTCGGTGGGGTGGTCTGTTTCGCCCCCACCGTCGACGAGGCACGGCACGAGAACGGCCGCGCCGTCTGCCGCCACTGGGCAGATGGCAACGGGTGGGTCTCCATCCCGACCCACACGCGTGGGTGGGAACACTTCGTCGTGATGACCTCCGCGTGGACGGTCGGCGCTCCGATGCGCAACCACCACGCGGAGTACTGTGACCGCGACCTCGGAAGAGGAATCGTCCTCACCAGCACGATGGCCACCGGAAGGCCATATACGGACTTTCTCCGTCACGGCTGTCGGTAACAGCCGCTACGCATGGTGAGTCGAGGCTCTCACCGTGCGTGCTCTGCACGCCTCTCTCTGACTGAAACCGCCCTCGCGTTCGCGCCGGGGCGGTTCGTCATTTCTAGACACGCTTGTCATCCTGAGTGAAGTTATACGGAAGGAGGGATCTGGACCGATCGGAATGGGCTACAAGATCCTTCACTGCGTCGGACTTCGTTCAGGATGACCGAACGGAAGAGTGTCTTGCCGCCAATCCGCCAACAATTGCGATCGCTAAGGCATCTGCTGCGTCGTCTGGTTTTGGAATGACTTTCAATTTCAATAATCGCTTCACCATTTCTTGGACCTGTTTTTTGTCGGCGCCTCCCCAGCCCGCAATCCCCTGCTTGATTTGATTTGGCGTGAGTTCGACGATGGGGAGTTTTGCGTCGGCTACCGCTAACATCGCAACCCCGCGCGCCATACCAACCTTGATGGCTGTTTTGGCGTTGTTGGAAAAGAAGAGATGTTCGATCGCAACGATCTGTGGCTGATGTGTGTCGATGACTTTTTTTACGGCGTCGCGAACTTGCTGTAAACGTCGCGTGAAATCATCCCCCGCTTTTGTTTGGAGACAACCGTGGAATATCCACGTGGCTTCACCGCGATCTTGATCGATCACGCCAAACCCCACGCGGTCGAAGCCCGGATCGATGCCGAGAATCCTCATACAGACTCATTCGAAAACAAACCCGTTCTCATTTCTTGATCAGGAAACCCTTTTTTGTGCGCTTTTAGTATATCCCCGTAATCCCTGACCTCGGCTTGGGCCTGCGTTAATCCCATCGATTCTCTCAGTGCACTTAAGTCTTCTGGATTCCCCGTTTCGATTTCCATATACCACCCTATTCCCTCTGGCAAGAAGTCGAATGTGATTTTTTTCGCTACATCCACGTACGTCTCCCTCTTCTTTTGTAAAAGAATCCTGTGCTCAGAAAATCCTGCATCTTTTACCTTTTTCACGAGTTCCTTGAACGAGCCCCCTTCCCGGATGCTCACCGGCAGATCTATTCCTGTAACCTGCCTCAATCGTTCGTTGATTTTTTCAAATATCCCTAGATCCCATGCGGAGCGCTTATACTCCAGCTCGAAGTACTCTTGAAACGCTTTCGCTTCACCTTTTATCTTCATCGTAATCAGCACATCCGTCTCTTCATTCTCCATCTCCAAATGCCTAAATCTTATCAATAGGCCGCTTTTTCTACATAAAAACTCCTTCACGTCTGGTACGAAATCCGTTTCAACCCCCCAACTCTCACGTAAAAAGCCCAGCGCCTGCGCTTTTTGCTCGAGCAATGCCTTCTCTTCTTCATCTTTGATTTTGAACTTTAATTCACACTCACGATACATGTGGCGATCCGATAATGGTCCCATATATTTCTAGCTTATTAATCCTTCAAAATCGATTGCTTCGGCATGCGCCCTGTAGTATGCCGTGGCTTTATCGATATCATCCTTATAGCATTGATTGTTTTGCATCTCTGCTACCAGTGACTTTATACGCTCTTTAAACGCCCATCTTTTTGCCGCTGGCTCCTCCTGCGGAATAAAGTGTTCGATGCACTTCACGAATGCCACACAGTAGCCTATCCCCTTTCCTCGCTGATCCGCAACGGCACTCGTCGAGAGTGGTAAGTTATGGCACCGATGATATATCACTAGCCAAATCAGGGCGATCATTTCTTTGTGCTCTACGTGCGGTTTTGGAATCTTCGCACAGATATCTTTTATCATCCGTTCCCATCCTCTGTTTATTTTTTTTGCTGCCTTCGTGTCTGTTATCTCTTGCAACCACCCTCGATACACCCCCATGTCAACAAAGGAAAAATACCCGTTTTTTTCTTGCCAGTACCCGTTTTCGGTTCGTATGCTGTTTTCGAATGGATACACCGATCGCCTATCCATTACCTGAAGATGCTTGGAGGTGAGTGAAGCGCTTACTCGATCAACACACAGCGTATGGAGCTTCATCTGCTTTTGACTTATCTTAAATATTTTCAATATTACTGCAATTGAGAAGAGCGTCCTCCCTCGATAAAATACGTCATCTAGGAACGCTAGGTTCTTTTCTTGCTCGTGCAAATACCCTCTTAAGGTCGTGCGAGAAACGATTATCTGAAGGATACCAAGGTGCTTCACTTGTATCCTACCCTTCTCTACAACCTCGCGTGTTTTTTTGAACTCATCCTCAAGATCTGCGTCGCTGAAGGGATAGGTAAAGTGGGTCTTTAGAGTCTCTTGCGCGAATATCTTGATGAGTACACTGATCGTTTCTTCCTTAAGGACCGTCTCAATCTTGTCTGTCACGGAATACATCTTGCAGGCACGCCTTATCACATCCTTCTCTTCTTTCGTATACGTGTTTACGATCGCCAGGATCTTTTTTCCTTGCCCTTTGTCTAGTCGGAGCATCTTATCCCGATCATCTAATATCGTATTCAGGATGACTGCGCAGGGAACTTTACTTGCACATAGCAACTTTATATTGACGCACCTGAGCCCCGCCCTCTGCGTGAGATACGTTGCCGCGTACCTATTTCCTCCCTGCACAACAAATACCGTGTTTACACCTGTCTTCCGCGCAAAGTGGTCGAGCAGCTTGCGCATTTCTCCAGCCTTTAACACACGCCTTGCCGTTACACGGCTACTCGGCGCGCTCACCGTACGATCAATCTGTATATACTGCGCTATGCCATACTTCTCCAATATGTCCGCAATGCGTACCTCTAGCTCATGAGGAAACCAGGTGTCATTTATAAAAATTTCATCAGCGATTCTTACCGATTTTGTCACAGAGAATATTTTTTCTTCTTCCCTGAAAGACTCAAGGATCTCTTTTTTGGTCTTTATCTTCTTGTCGAAAGCTCTTTTTCTGGATCTCATCCGCGCT
Organism: uncultured Gammaproteobacteria bacterium; assembly: GCA_964561355.1. GTDB lineage: Bacteria > Patescibacteriota > Patescibacteriia > 2-12-FULL-60-25 > 2-12-FULL-60-25 > JAGOUY01. The sequence continues at coordinate 38,906 of CAZLPD010000003.1, read as the reverse complement.
TCTCGGTCCTTCAGCGCAGCATGCACTCCTACGACTAGACTATTTTTAAATAGCGTTCGCACCTCCTGGATTCCTTCCGGGTTTCTTTTACTGTCCACGATATACACCTGAGATAGCGACTTGTCCTTGAGAAATGTTTTTAATAAATGGCTCCCGAGACTTCTTCCATGACTTGCATACAGCACCTCCATCAGAGCCGTTGTCTCTTGCCGCGTGTAGGTCTCTTTCTTCAAAATAAGACCCCTCTGCTGAGCGAACGGGAGGTACAAATCTCGGATCCCAGATATCTCGTAGACTCTCACACCCACTCTCTCCAGAGCGTGAATGAATGCCTGCTTTATCGTGGTCTTTCCTGAAGCGATGCCCCCCGTAAAGACAATGATCTTATGCCCTAATTTCGCCATCTCTTCCTCCACTGACATTTTTCTTTGTACGGGCACGCGGGGCGGCATATACGTGTAGGTTACACGCCCGCTCTCATCTCGCCTATGCCAAGTTACTCCACACACGACTCACGTCGTCATGCTCTTCCAGCATTTCGATCAACTCTGCGACCGCTGTTCCTGCGACTTCATCGGTTTCTACGAGGGTTTTTGGAATCCATTGAAATTCGATGACGTCTGCTGTTAGACCGAGGGAGGTGACGGCGTCGGAGAGTTTGGAGAGGTCATGGGTTCCGCCGCGGATTTCGGTGGAGTTTTCTTCTTCGAGGATATCAGTGGCGCCCGCATCAATGAGGACGAGCTCCATTTCATCGTGCTTATTCGCAGGAAGCGAGGCTGGCACGTGTACGACGGCGAGGTGGTCGAAGAGGTACGTGACCGCGCCTGTGGCGGCAAAGGAGGCGCCATTTTTTGTGACGAGATGACGCACGTCGTTCGCGGTACGATTGCGGTTGTCCGTGAGGCACTCGATGATGAGGGCGGTGCCGCCTGGCGCGTAGGCTTCGTAGGTGAGCGACTCGATATGACCTTCAGCTCCGCCACCCACGCCTTTTTGGATGGCGCGTTCAATGTTGTCTCTTGGGAGAGATGCGGCGCGGGCACGATCAACCGCGGCGCGGAGATGCGCATTCATGGTTGGATCGCCACCTTTTTCGCGAGCTGCAACCGTGATTTCGCGAGCGAGTTTCGTGAAGGACGCAGACCGCTTGGCGTCGATCGCGCCTTTGAACTGGCGTACTTTGTGCCATTTGGAATGACGAGCCATAGTTCCTTCAGCCTACCTAGCGAACTTGTATACGAAAAGAGGCGGCACGAATGCCGCCTCTTTTGGGATGAGATGTTGGTTAGACAACCTCTTCTTCCTGCTTCATTCCTTCGGCGCTGCCGTGGTAGTAGGTGCCGAAGCCGGTACCTGTTGGGCTTAAGCGACCGATGATGACGTTTTCTTTGAGACCTTCGAGACGATCGACCTTGCCGGTCACCGCGGCGTTGATGAGCACGCGAGCGGTTTCCATGAAGGAGGCGGCGGACAAGAAGGATTCCGTCGAGAGCGCCACTTTCGTGATGCCCAAGAAGAGCGGAATGATTTTTGCGATCGCGCCTTTATTATCTTCGACGCGTTGGTTCTCGACATCGGCGCGGGCACGTTCGATGACTTGGCCTGGGAGAAGATCGGTTTCTCCAGAGTCGTGGACGTAGCCGCGAGAGAACATTTGGCGAACGATGACTTCGATGTGCTTGGCGTTCACTTTCTGACCTTGTGACGCGTACACGGCGAGGACTTCTCTTAAGATGTAGCGCATGAGGGATTTCACACCCTTCAAGCGGAACAAGTCTTGAAGATCCATCTGACCTTCTGTTAAGGCGTCACCCATCTCGACCTCTTGTCCATCTTTGATCGTGAGGTGATAGCCGACAGGGATTTCGTGTTCGGCAGACAAGTCTGCTTCGTGTACGAGGATCACCGTGGCTTTACCCATCTTGATCACCCCTTTGCCTGGAGCGAGCACCTCTTCCCCACTTGCGTGTTGGATGAGCATGTCGCCTTCTTTGACCTTGTCGCCTTCTTTCACTTTGACGACGTCTTTTTTCAAGAATGGATAGGCTTTCTCGAGGATGCCGCGGTAGCCAATCATGACTTTCTTTTGATTGCCGACCGTGTCCACGAGCTTGATACCCGTTGTCGTGTGCAAGACCTTCTTTTCTGCCTCGATGATTTTAGCGACACCCGCTGCTTCGGCGAGGACGGCGCGACGTTTTGGCGAACGGGCTTCGAAGAGTTCTTCCACACGAGGAAGACCCGTTGTGATGTCGGCAGCTGCGGTACCACCGGCGTGGAAGGTACGCATTGTAAGCTGTGTACCTGGTTCACCAATGGACTGAGCGGCGATGATACCGACGGAGGTCCCCATGTGCACAAGCGCGTTGTGGGCCAAGTCGTAGCCGTAACACTTCTGACACAAGCCGCGGTGGACCTTACAGCTGAAGACGGAACGCACGACGGCGCTCGTGATCTTGTTCTTGGCGAAGGTGCGGATGTGCTCTTCGTTGATGAGTACGCCCTTTTTGACGAGCACCTCTTTGGATTCGCCGTCTTTGAGGTCCTTGATGAGTACGCGGCCGAGCAAACGCGTGAGAATTGGTTCACCGATTTCTTCACATTCAGCGGAGGTGATTTCCACGCCTTCGGTATCGCCACAATCTTCCGTGTTGATGATGACATCTTGTGCCACATCGACGAGACGACGCGTGAGGTATCCAGCGTTAGCTGTTTTCAGAGCCGTATCCGTTAGACCCTTACGTACACCGTGAGACGAGATGAAGTATTCCAACACGTCGAGACCTTCGCGAAGAGAGGACTTGATCGGAAGTTCGATAATGTCACCCGTTGGGTTGGCCACGAGACCCTTCATACCCACCACGTTCGTCAGCTGACCCAAGGAACCACGCGCACCGGAATCGATCATGGAGAAGACCGTGCCGTTTTTGTCGAGCGAGTCTTTGGAAAGCTTCTGGATCTGATCCTTCACTTCCGTCCAGATGCGAATGATCTGTGAGTAGCGTTCCTTCTTTGTGAGCAACCCTTCGCGGAATTGTTCTTCGACTTCTTGCGTGCGAGCGTTGCCTTCGTCGATCATCTTGGTTTTGTCGACGATTGGCAGGTCACCTACACCGTAGCTGAAGCCTGAGCGGGTGCTGTAGTAGAAGCCCATGCTCTTCACTTCGTCCAAGAAACGCGCGGTGCGTTCGAAGCCGCGGATTTCGATCGTGGTACGCACGATGTCTCCGAGCTGCTTGGTGCCGATGAGCTCATTTCGGTAGCCGATTTCTTTCGGGAAGAGACGATTCAAGAGAATACGACCCACGTTGGTTTCAATAATGGATTCCCCTTGCGCGATGCGTGTCTTAATCTTTTCGCGAAGCGTGATCTTGCCGGCCTGGTAGAGATACACGGCGTGATCGGTAGAGGGAATCGCTTTGACTTTGCCGTCCGCTGGCTCCACGACCATAGTCATGTAGTAACAACCCCACGCCACGTCTTTATCTGGGCGCGTGATAGGTTGACCCGTGGCAGGCTTGAGCAAGTTCTTGGTGGAAAGCATCAAGTTTTTGGCTTCCCAACGCGCTTCTTCGGTGAGTGGAATGTGGACGGCCATTTGGTCTCCATCGAAGTCGGCGTTGAAGGCTGGACAGACCATCGGATGGATCTGAATCGCTTTGCCTTCGATCAACTTTGGTTGAAAGCCTTGGATACCGAGGCGGTGAAGCGTTGGCGCGCGGTTTAAGAGCACCACGGAATCTTCCGCGATCTTTTCCAAGATGTCCCACACTTCGGCGTGATCAGCTTCGATGTAGCGGTTGGCGGAACGGATGTTGTGCACGAGTTCACGCTTGATGAGCTCGCAGATGATGAACGGCTTGAAGAGTTCAAGCGCCATCATTTTTGGCAATCCACACTGGTGCAGCTCAAGATGCGGACCGACGATAATCACGGAACGTCCGGAGTAGTCGATACGTTTTCCGAGCAAGTTCTGACGGAAGCGACCTTGCTTCCCCTTCAAGATGTCTGCCAATGATTTGAGCTGACGCTTTTTCCCGGTAGCAGCGATAACCGTTTTCGACGAACGAGCGCCGTTGTCGATGAGGGCGTCGACCGCTTCTTGCAACATGCGCTTTTCGTTGCGCACGATAACTTCTGGGGCGTGCAACTCAATCAGACGCTTCAAACGATTGTTGCGGTTGATGACGCGGCGATAGAGATCGTTGAGATCGGAGGTAGCAAAGCGACCACCATCGAGCGCGACCATCGGACGAAGGTCTGGTGGGATGACAGGAAGCGCCTTCAAGATCATCCAGTGTGGTTCGAGCTTGGTGCCATTGAGAGACTTCAATAGCTTCAAGCGACGGATCAAACGATCGTGCTTGGCATCGGATGCGCCTTCGAGATCGGCTTGCAAGACCTTGATCGTGCCGGCCACGTCGATCTTGTGGAGCAATTCATCGATGGCTTCAGCGCCAATTTTAGCTTCGAAGACATGACCGTATTTGAGCGAGAGATCGTGGTAATCGTTTTCGGAAAGGATCGTCATCGTTTCGAGATCCTTGAGTTCCTTTTCGACCGTACCAAAATCTTCTTCAAGATCTTTGAGCTTGGTTTCTTTTACGCCTTGGATGCGATCAAGTTCTTTGCCAGCCTCTTGCTGCTTGATCTGCTTTTCCGCGGCTTGCTTTTGGAAGCGTTCGACATCGCGTTCGTATTCGGCCTCGATCGATTTGCGCTTGCCTTTGTATTCCGCGCGCACTTGTTCGAGGGTTGCATTACGCAACTCTTCGTTTACGTCGGTGATGATGAAGGCCGTGAAATAGATGACTTTTTCGAGCGCACCCAAGGTAATATCGAGCACCGTGCCGATCTTGGATGGGACGCTGCGCAGGAACCAGATGTGCGCGACTGGTGCACAGAGCTCGATGTGACCCATACGTTCACGACGAACGAGGGAGTGCGTCACTTCGACGCCACACTTGTCACAAATGATGCCCTTGTAGCGGATCTTTTTATATTTGCCACAATAACATTCCCAATCTTTGGATGGCCCAAAAATTTCTTCGGCAAAGAGACCGCCTTTTTCTGGCTTTTGCGTGCGGTAGTTGATGGTCTCAGGCTTGGTGATCTCACCGTAGGACCAACCGCGGATGGTTTCCGGGGACGCGAGGCGCAAGCGAATGGCATCGAAGTCCGTCGTTTTGATGTTCTCGGTTTGGAAGAACGCCATAGATATAGATGTTGGACGGTTGGTGAATTAGAGATCAGCAGGCGCTGGACCCCACTCTTCTTCTGGTTCATTCACGAGGGCTGGTTTTGGACGAAGATGTTCTGGACGAGGAGCCGTTTCTTCGATGCGCTTCCCATCTTTTAAGAGCTCGACATCGAGACACAAGCCCTTCAATTCACGGACCAACACGTTGAAGGATTCTGGGACGTTGACCTTGCGGATTGGCTCGCCCTTGATGATCGCCTCGTACGCTTTGGAGCGGCCAGGAACGTCGTCTGATTTGATGGTGAGAATTTCTTGGAGGGTGTGAGCGGCGCCGTACGCTTCGAGGGCCCAGACTTCCATTTCTCCGAAGCGCTGACCACCGAATTGTGCTTTTCCACCAAGAGGCTGCTGCGTGATGAGCGAGTATGGCCCGATGGAGCGTTGGTGCACCTTGTCGTCGACCATGTGGTTCAGCTTCAACATGTAGATGTAGCCGACCGTTGGTTCGTGATCGTAAGCGTCACCGGTGCGACCATCGTAGAGCGCGATCTTTCCGGATTCTGGGAAGCCAGCTTTCTTCAATTCTTCGCGAATGGTGGTTTCCGGCACGCCGTCGAACACAGGCGTTGCGACCGTGTAGCCGAGTGCGTTTGCGGCGAGACCAAGATGGGTTTCCAAAATCTGACCCAAGTTCATACGTGAGACGACACCCAGTGGTGAAAGGATGATGTCGATTGGGGTTCCATCTTCCAAGAATGGCATGTCTTCAACTGGCACGATCTTCGAGATAACACCCTTGTTTCCGTGACGACCAGCAAGTTTGTCACCGGCTTGGATCTTACGAAGGTCAGCGACCGTGACGACGATCTTTTTGAGCACACCTGGCTGCAATTTGTCGCCGGCTTCGCGGGAGAAGATGGTAATGTCGATGACTTTGCCTTTTTCGCCGTGCTCCAAGTAGAGCGAGGAATCACGAACATCGCGAGCTTTCTCACCGAAGATGGCACGCAATAATTTTTCTTCAGCGGAGAGATCCGTTTCACCCTTTGGCGTGATCTTTCCACACAAGATGTCACCGGATTTTACTTCGGCACCCACGCGAACGATCCCTTGTTCATCGAGGTTGCGGAGTTTTTCTTCGGAGACGTTTGGGATGTCGGAGGTGACTACTTCGACGCCGAGTTTCGTGTCACGCACTTCGAGTTCGTGGTGCTCGATGTGGATCGAGGTAAAGCGATCCGTGTGTACGAGGCGCTCGGACAAGATAATAGCGTCTTCGTAGTTGTAGCCGTCCCAGCTCAAGAACGTACACAAGAGGTTCTGACCGAGGGCGAGTTCGCCTTTCTGACACGAGGTGCCATCGACCAAGACTTCTCCGGCGTAGACTTTTTGTCCTTTGTTTACGAGTGGGCGCTGGTTGATACACGTCGAGCTGTTCGAACGTTGGAACTTGGTGAGATCATAACGATGGATGCGTCCGTCTTCCGCCTGGAACTCGATGTGACGACCATCAACCGCAATGACAAGACCGTCTTCTGGCGCGATGAGAGCGTGACCGGAATCGATAGCAGCGCGACGTTCGACACCTGTTCCCACGATTGGCGCATCGGCACGAATACATGGCACGGCCTGACGCTGCATGTTCGTTCCCATGAGCGCGCGGTGACCATCGTCGTGTTCCACGAATGGAATGAGAGAGGTACCGATCGAGAGAATCTGTTTGGATGACACGTCGACGTAATCGATTTCGTGCACATCGACGACCGTTGGCTCTCCATTCTTACGCACACTTGCGCGTGCTTCGAGGAAGCGACCTTGGCGATCGAGAAGCGTTGTGGCTGGAGCCGTTGTTCCGCGCTCTTCGGTGAAGGCGTTCAAGTAGACGATTTCCGTCGTGACGTATGGAATGATTGGTAATTCTGGAATGGAAACTTTTTTGAGTTTCTCCGCGAGCTTGGCGTCAACTTCTGTGCTCGCTTTGGCGATGACTTTGCCTTCGCCGTCATTGATGTCCACGCGCAAGATTTCTCCGACGGCGTCTTTGCCATCGTTCTTGGCCCAGCTGCGTACCTTTCGGTATGGCGTTTCGATGAAGCCGTATTCGTTGATGCGGGCGTAGCAGGCCATGTGACCTACAAGACCGATGTTTGGACCTTCAGGAGAGGCGATTGGACAGATGCGGCCGTAGTGCGTGCGGTGAAGATCGCGGACATCGAAGCCGGCGCGTTCACGGGTAAGACCGCCAGGACCCGTGGCCGACAAACGACGCTTGTGTTCGAGCTCGGAGAGTGGGTTGGTTTGATCCATGAACTGCGACAACTGCGAACTCATGAAGAATTCGCGGACGGCGCCGATCACGGGGCGGGCGTTGATGAGTTTGGCAGGCGTGATGGCCGTGATGTCGAGGGTCGACATGCGATCCTTCACGATACGTTGCATACGCGCGAGACCGATACGGAAGCGGCTTTGGACGAGTTCGCCCACGGCACGCACGCGACGGTTTCCAAGGTGATCCACGTCATCTGGTTCTTCCTGGGAAATGTTGAGGCGGATGAGCTCGCGAATGATGTTTACGAGATCTTCCTTCGTCAAAATGCGGTTGATTTCTTTCGCGATTTCTTCGCGAGGCGCTGGCAAACCGAAGCGCTGATTAAACTTGTAACGACCCACGACGCCGAGGTCGTAGCGATCGAAATTGAAGAACATCGCGTGGATGAGCGAGCGTGCGTTGTCGGCGGTTGCGAGATCACCTGGGCGAATGCGGCGGTAGACTTCGATGTACCCATCTTCCTCGCTCTTCGCTGCATCTTTTGCGAGCGTTGATTCGATGTAGTGGTTAAGAGGGTGGATGTCGACGTCGGTGAAGAGCTTGGAAATGTCTTCGTCGTTGCCAACACCAAAGGCACGCAAGAGCGACGTAGCTGCCACTTTGCGTTTGCGATCGATTTTTACCCAGAGCACGTTGTTGGAGTCCGTTTCGAACTCGAGCCAAGCGCCGCGGTTTGGAATGATTTTGGCACCGTAGTAGCGGCGGCCATGCATGAACTCAGCGGTGAAAAACGCACCGGCGGAGCGGACGAGCTGGGAAACGGCGACACGTTCGATCCCGTTGATGATGAAGGTTCCACGTTCGGTCATCACAGGGATGTCGCCGAGGTAGACTTCTTGTTCACGGTCGATACCCGTGCGCTTGTTGACGAGCTTCGTTTTGACGCGAAGAGGCGCCTCAAAGTTGACGTTCTTTTCTTTGGACGTCTTCTCATCGAACTTTGGTTCGTCGACGTAGTAACCTGTAAAATAGAGCTCGAGGTCGCGGCCGATAAAATCTTTGATCGGCGAGATCTCTTTCGTAAGCTCCTGAATCCCTTCCTCCAAAAACCAACGATAGGATGCCTTCTGGACCTCAATGAGGTCAGGAAGGGCCATGGCGTCACGGGCGGCCGTGAAGTAGCGGCGCTCCTCTACCTTAGGAGCTTGCCGGCGGAACATCATTGTAGGCATGGTGTTCTTGGGTGGCGCGCGAATCCGTATTTCTCGAGACGATCAAGGGCGAGAAAGGTCAGCCGGGGAGAGATCGTGACCGAGAAGCGGACTCAAAAAGGGTGAATTGTCTTTAAATATCAAGCCGAAATATTTCGTCGCCGCACGAAAAATACCCCTCAACTTTTTGGCTATGTTGAGAGGAATTTACGTGCTTTGCATGGCGGTGTGAGACATGCGGGGCGAGGAAAGTTGACCTGGACTGAACACACCGTTCGGCCCATGTCAAACGACTTGAAGTAGCGGAACTATATAATAAGGAGGGGGTTGCGTCAAGGCTCAAGCGACGTATGCTGGAACGAAGATTTTTGCGAGAAAAACCTTGTTTTATACCGCTTTATTTTGGCTAAAATTAGCCTTTTATTCTTTATGTATCCCCTCCCCTCTTTTTTGCCTTGAAATCCACCTCCAGGCCTTGACAAAATCCCTAAAAAGGGGTATTCTATTTCTTCAGGATGAAACGGCGCTTGATCCTTTCCAATGTGTTGCTGGCGGACCTTCTGGGAGCCTCGAAGGAGGTACTTTCGGAAGCCACTCTTGAAGACGTCTGGCTCCGGTTTCGACTGGATCCCCTCATCATCAAGCCCATGGGAATACCTTCGTTACGGCGAATGGTTTCCCGCCCCGTCATCAACACATTGTATAGGATCGCTTTACAACCAACGCCTCATAGACGAGGAGAATCCTTATACACCCCGAACCCGGGTCGTGCGTAAGAGGAGTACAACCTTCGCGACGGCGGATACGTCTGCCTCCCCCGAAGGAAGTGCTCATTGAATAGATGGTCTTCGGACCTACCTATTCATCTTCTCATCTATGCGGCGTTTTTTTGTCTGCTAAAAACAGCTTCATACATTGACATTTTGCTTTATTTATAGTATTATTTTATTTCGTTCTTTTGCATTTTTATCCGAGATATCTGTCTGAAATCACTGGATTTTATGCATGCATCTCGGATAAACCCACCGAGAATGAAGGAGGGAGACCGATGCGCCCCAACAGCTACAGCGTTTACATCGCTGCGAACTTTGTACGCAGCGGATGGGTTAGAATGTACTTTCTCGCCGGCAACGCGGGGGACGCCACCAAGTTCGGTATCATGCGAGACTACAGCGATGATACCGCGCCCCGTATTCAACTTGGGACTGCCGTTAAAGACTTCGGTCGCTACGAATTTTATTCGCCTCAGACTGGGTGCGCGGACGTGCACGGGCTGAAGCAGGCTCTCCACGATGCCTCCTTCCATATCTTGGCCCGTGGATTCACGATCGTGATCTACGGTCCTCCCGAAACGATCACGAGACTGGCATGGGAGGCCGCGGCAGATCTTCAGAGCAGCTTGGTTGAGATCTGGGACAAGTATGAGGACAGTCCCTATCCGCAACCCTTGTCTGCGTTCAAGCTCGAGACGACTTTTCCCCGTGAGGCAACTTTGCGTCTGGGAGAAGCGCTCTGCATTACCGAGTGTGCGGAGCACCGGATCGTAAGACTTTCTCACGTGCGTCGTAGGTGAGTGAAGGCGCGTACTCCGTTCACCGGCGCTTCACTAGATACATGTGTTATTTTTCACTCTACTCCTCGAAGGAACGGTTTATCAATCGTCCTTCTCACCCCTTTGATTTTCTCGCCTACGCGAGGAGATCGGAGGGGTGAGTTTTTTTATGTGACGAGGATTGACAGACGGCACAAAAAGTGGAACGGGGTAGTACATGTCTGATGCAATTTTGACGGCGTCGATTGTGGGATTGGATGCCCATCCCGTGAGAGTCGAGGCGGATATTTCGCCGGGGCTTGGGGCGTTTATTGTGGTTGGGTTGCCGGACGCGGCGGTGCAGGAAGCGCGCGAGCGGGTACGGAGTGCTATGAAGCAGAGTGAGATTGCGTTTCCACGAACACGCATCGCCGTGAACTTGGCGCCTGCGGATGTGAAGAAGAGTGGGACGTTGTTTGATGTGGCGATTGCGCTGGCGATTTTGCGGGCTCAAGGAGATTTACCAGGACAGTCCTCGGCCTCGACGATGGTGGTTGGTGAACTTGGGTTGGATGGATCAATGAGGAGCGTCCACGGCGTGCTTGCGATTGCAGCACTCGCGAAACGCGAAGGCATCGAGGAGCTGATTGTACCTGCGGAGAATGCGGCGGAGGCCGCGCTTATTGGTGCACCGCTTCGTGTTCGACGCGCTCGCACGTTACGAGAGGTGGTTGATCATCTCGCTAAGCGCGCTCCCCTTCCCGAAGAACCGTGGCAGGCGCCGACACTTGAACGTGCGACGAACTACGCGCATGACTTTGCCGCTATTCGTGGACAGGCGCAGGCACGTCGCGCGCTTGAGATCGCGGCCGCTGGTGCGCACAACTTGGTGATGCAAGGGCCGCCGGGATCTGGAAAGACGTTGCTTGCACGAAGCTTTCCTTCGATTTTACCCAGCATGACGCTGGATGAGGCGCTTGATGTGACACGCATCCATTCGATTGCGGGAGCGCTCAGTGAACTTGGGCTTGTGCGCGAGCGGCCGTTTCGGGCGCCGCATCATAGTGCGAGTATGGTGTCACTTATTGGTGGTGGCGCGAGTCCGCGACCGGGAGAGATATCGCTTGCCCATCGTGGCGTATTGTTTTTGGATGAGATGTTGGAATTTCCACGAAGTGTGCTCGAGAGTTTGCGTCAGCCGCTCGAGGACGGAACGGTGACCGTGAGTCGTGCGCTTGGGAGCTTGTTGTTTCCGGCACGCGTGATGTTTTTGGGCGCGCTCAACCCGTGTCCGTGCGGATTCATGACGGATGGCGATCGCGCGTGCACGTGTACGCCGGTTCAGATCAGCAAATATCGCAAACGATTGAGCGGACCGCTTTTGGATCGGATTGATTTGTTTCTTGAAGTGCCAAAAGTGAAGCCGAGTGAACTTGGCGATGCGGATGATGCTGAAACGAGCGCCGTTGTCCGCGCGCGGGTGGAGGCAGCGCGAGCGCGGCAGACCGAGCGGTATCGAGGGCTTGGGCTCACAGCCAATAGCGAGCTTGGGAGTCGCGAAGTGCGGACGCTCCTCGCTATGAAGGACGAAGCTAAGCAGCTGTTACGGCATGCGAGCGAACGATATCGGCTTTCTGCGCGCGCTTATTTTCGGACGATCAAAGTAGCGCAGACGATTGCGGATTTAGTCGGCGCGGATGTGATCGAGGTTGGATACGTGGCAGAAGCGCTTCAATATCGCCAGCAAGAACAGGCTTAATGTAGCCAAAAAACCTCATTTTATGATTGACGCTGGGCGCGTGGGCCGATACGCTGCTAAGACTATCGCCTCTTCTTTTAAGGCAGCGGCTGCCAAGCTTTTGCTCGCCGTTTTGCACTCCCTCCAATTCTGTGGGCGGGTTTTGCAATCTGGTTGGCTGCTCCTTAAACCTGTGCGACGACCAGTCGGGCGGTTTTTCATGCGTTTTATTGTCTTGCCGATCTATAAAACGTTTGTCTTTACGCAACTACGGATCACGGGCGCTTTGGCTTCGGCGCGGGGATTTTTCTTTCTCCTGTTTACCCATAAATACACCCTTCACACCGTCTTGATCATTATCTCTGCCTTCACGATTGGTCTTCAGGTTCAGGCGAGTGATGCGTCCGCTGCGGATCCGGGTCAAGGGAGTATTTTGTACGCTCTAGTTGGTCAGGGACAAGATACGGTTGTACAGGAAGAGGTGGACGCGCGGGCACCGGCGAAGAACGTGAGCTATCTTGGGCTTGATACGATTCAGGCCGTGCCCGATATTGATTTTGATTACGAACCGGATGCTGTTGCTGATATTACCGTTCCGGGAAGCATCGCTGAGCAACCGGGTGCAGATGTCATCGCTGGTACGACCGAGACACCCGATGCGACGACCCCGGATGTCGTAGTCCAACGCACCAAAGTCGAAACGTATACCGTTCAACCTGGTGACCTGGTTGGAACGATCGCACGACGGTTTGGTGTGAATGTTGGCACGATCATCACCGCCAATCACTTGAGCAAGAGCGCTTCTATCAAGCCGGGTGACACTCTCAAGATTCCTCCCGTCTCCGGCATCATGCACACCGTGAAGAAGGGTGACACGATTGGAAAATTGGCGAAGCTGTATCAAGCGGATGTGGATAAGATCACGACGGCTAACCAGCTGGAGGATCGTGCTCTTACCGTCGGCGATGAGATTGTCATTCCGGATGGCGTTCCTGTGCAGGTAGCTGTCGCGCCGCCGAAGTCGGGATCGAATGTACGTCCACAGACCCCTAAGACAAACATTCCGGGTAAATCCTATGACAAGTATGAAGAGCTGATTGATACGCGTTCCGATTCACGCTCTAAACCCGCTGATGCGGAGGTTGAAAAAGCGCCCGTCACAAAACTTCTTTGGCCAACGACGCAGCATGTTATTACGCAATACTACGGCTGGCGACACACGGGTATCGACCTCGATGGTGACTACACGGATGCGATTTATGCCGCGGCGGATGGTGTCGTGGAAACGGCGGGATGGAATAGCAGTGGATATGGATTACAAATCGTAATCGATCATGAGAATGGATATAAGACGCGCTACGGTCACTCCTCGAAGATGTTCGTGAAGGTCGGTGACCGCGTGAAGAAAGGACAGACGATTGCTATGGTTGGAACGACCGGTCGATCTACGGGAACGCATTTGCACTTCGAGGTGTATTCGAACGGGAAGCGTCAGAATCCACTCGCGTATATTAAATAGGAACACATGAGATCCGCTCCTTCTCGTTCAACTCTTCTTTGGCTTCAAACGACGCAGGCGTTTGCTATTCAGCTTACGATGTCGGTGTTTTATCCGTTTTTACGGATGCGATTTTCGTTTGCGGAGCTTTCGCTTCAATCCCTTGTTCAATACGGACTCCCCCTCATCCTTCTGCCGTTTGTTCGTGTGATTTGGGTGCGACGGTTTGTATTTTTTGCGTTTGCTGTCAGCGTCCTGCGCATGCTGTTTGTCTCGCGTGTTTCGACGCCGCTCGAACTGTATGTGGCTGCGGCGATGGCTGGATGTATGCTGGTGTTTTTTTGGGTGCCGTATGAGATCACGTATTTTCGCGAACGCACTCGCCACGGGAATGCCTCTGCCTGGTACTTTGCTACTGGTTCGGCGGCGGGAATTACCGCACCTCTTTTGGGCGGTGTGATCGCGGATCACTTTGGATATCCCCCACTCTTTTTTCTTGCGGCGATCGTCATGGTTATTCCTTTTATGCTTGCGCGACGGCTTCCCGATGAACCGATTCGAGAAACGTTGGGCGCGAGCTTGCGATCACTGAAAGGTATCCACTCTCTCCTTGTGTTTGATGGGTTCTTGTTATCGACGAGCATGTGCTTAACCGGGCTCTCGCTCCTCACTTTTACGAATACAGCAACCGCTTTTGGAACGGTGAGTAGCGTCGCAGCCCTCGTTGCTACTCTTGTGAGCTTTTCTGCGGCCCAGATGAGTGACCGTCGTGGCAGTCGCCTGGGGTGGATTGTGTGGACGAGTGCTTTATCCTCTCTTCTTGTCCTCGCGCTTGGATGGCAGACGTCGTTTTGGTGGTTCTCGCTCGTCCTCATCGGCTATACCTGCGTACGAACGTTGGCACAACCGATTATCAATGCCCTGCCGATGGATCTCCATTCGGATCACACCAAGCTGTATATCGGTCGACAGTTTTTATTGAACGCTGGGCGCGTGGTTGGGTTGGGACTCACGTGGGCGTGTGCGCTTACGGTGGGATTGCGACCCATGTACGCCGTCTATGCGGTGGGATTTTTGGTGTACATTTTTTACGTGAGGAAGGCGCTGGCACGTTCTTGACCCCTTCTTCATCCGCTCGTGGGTACTATTTTTGTTTCGTGATGCGACTCGGGTTGACGGTAGAGATGGATCGAGGCTAGGATTTAGCACTCCAAGGAAACGGACAAGCCTTGGGATATAGGAGAGTCGTCATGCCTCGTTGGTCTCTGGTCTGTTTGGGCGCGGATTTTTCACGAGGGCTCGCCATCCCCCCTCGGATGAAGCTGCTGCGTGACGGGATGTCCGTCGACCTGCGCATCCCCGCACGCAAGATGGGCGCACAACGCGTCTTCTGGGAGCACTTCTGCTGCTACGCATTCTCCCGGGTGGAGATGCGTGCAGCCATCACGCGCATCGTTCCTCGCCGGGATCAGGGGGACCTGCTCAGGAAGGTCGATAACCCTTCGGACATCCCTAACGAGGTGGGTCAGGACTTCGCAACCCTGATCGAGCAGTTTGCCTCGGTGACGATGAGCATCTGCCGCGATCCCGAGTGCGGGCACGGTCCCGCGAAGCACGCTCACGGCTACCAGCGCGGCGATATCATTCCGGGAGCTGTTTTCCAGAGCACGGATGAAGCTCGCGCCTGGATCGACACCAACCGCTGGATCGATGGCGCGAATGCTCGTTCGCTCCGTACACGGATCCGTGACTGGCCCGGGATGCTCGACACGGTGACGGCGGGACACGCTCCCCTCGACACCACCCTCGAACGACAGACCGCCTGAACGACAGCTACCGCACCTTCCCTTCCTCGGCATG
>CAZLPD010000003.1:18099-23496 GCA_964561355.1 uncultured Gammaproteobacteria bacterium | reverse complement strand
CTCGAACGACAGACCGCCTGAACGACAGCTACCGCACCTTCCCTTCCTCGGCATGCCTCGCGCTGCCTTCTCCGACAGAGGATGCGACTCGTTCGTATTCTGTGTTGGGTGCATATCCCTCGCTTCGGCGAGGGATATGTGTTTCTTCTCTAACCACACCAGATCCTTCACTGCGTCGAACTGCGTTCAGGATGACGGTAGGGAGAAGCGAGGGATATGTGTTTGTGCTTTTTTTCCCACCTAGGTTAGACTGGTTCCGTTATGTCTGAGCACAAAGATCCGTCTCACGGTGTCGAAAGCCCTTTTACGCGCGTTATCGAGGGCGTGTCTATCACCGTTACCCCTTCCGAGCCTTTTCATCCGTCAAAAGACCGTGTGAATGCGGAGCGTTTTGGCGGTGATGCGAAAGACATTACCGAAGTAATTCGCATGATATGTGAATGGGTCAACATGCCGATATTGGAAGATTCGTTTGACGATCATGCTGACCGACGCGCGTGGGAGAACGGTTTGGACAAGCCCACCAGAGACTGGTTGGACGAGAACAAGATTAGCGGAAACCAATTCTCCTGCCCCATTATGCTTCTCCCAGCAATGCTGGCTCGACCCATTCGGAAGCATGACGCCTCTTTAGCTCAAAAGATCGAACTTCTTGCTGCGGACATTCCTTCCATCCAAGCTCGCTTCACCCGCTATAAAGATGAAGGTCGTGTGGCGCGAGCAGCTCTTCTTGGGGCTATCAGCGACCTTGATACGGTCTGCCGGAACGTTGTTACTGCCATCACTTCTTAAAACCTACCCCATGGACCTGCCCTTCATCGCCACAGAAACCCCGAAAGATTCCACGATCCTTGCGTATGGAACGGCGCCGTCGTTTTGGAATCGAGGGCGGCTAGCGGGGGCTGGGATTGTTTTTGCTGTGTTTGCGCTGCTCGTTTTGCTTGGATTTGGATTTAGCGCGCAACTTCCCGTGACGGCACAGACACTTTTGATCGTTGCTCGTCCAACCGTTGCGCAGCGGATTGTTTCACAGGATCTTCGTCGGACGTTACCCATGTCTTGGCAGAAAGCATTGGAAGGCTCATCGACGTGGCCTGTGCTTTTAGGTGCGGGGCTTGGGCCGAATGGGTGGGAGTGGTTTGCGGTTGTGCCTCGCACGAGGAAGATCGATGGACTTGCTACGAAGAGCGCTGGGTTAGCGCGGATTGTGTACGACCAAGAGCCTGTACAGCCCACGGAGCATGTGAGCTACGGGCAAGCCTTGCGGATGTGGATTGGCTCACCTTGGAAGGACGCGGCGGGACAATTTGCCTTGGGGAGCGTATCCGCCTCTTCTTCTTTGGTTGCGTTTACCTATCGCGATCATCTGGTGGAGACTTCGCTTCGTTTTGAACATCATCCCGCCTCTTTCGTGCCACGGCAGGCGGATTTGAGTCTGGATCTTTCTTCTTTGACCGGTCTTACGCGTGACGAGCTCTTGAATGAGCTGCCTGTTCCAGGGTTTGCGCGGTTTCCATCTTTGCAGGAAGTCCATCTTGCTTTTCGTGAACAGGGCACGCCGGAAGCGGTGCAGCTCGTGCATAGTGAGACGCTGACTCGTGCACAGACGACGCAGGTCCTTGCGGGATTTGGTGTCACCGCGAAGCGTGTTATCCAATTAGGCGATGGATCTTTGGCGACGGAGCTTACGAGTCCGAGTGGTGACATGACGCAACCCGTGCGCATCAATCCTCGTGACATTCTTCTTGTGCAAGATCGTGAGATTCGTTACGGAAGCAGCACTGAGCCGCTCGCAAAGCTTCCTTCTGCGTGTGAGCACGCCAAGATCGCTGGAAGAATTTCTGCGATCGCTCTTCAGAAGCTTGCGCAGAGCATCGGATTCACTTTTGACGTCGGCATGCTCCACGGATGGCAACTTGGTGAAGCGAAGAACGGATCGATGGTGATGTGTGAAGAGAAATAGTGTTGCAAAAAAATCATTTGTAGCGCTCTGCTGTAATAAAATATTTAGATATCCACAGGCGAGGTTTGATGGAAACGCAAAAATATTGTATTATGTCTGTGTAGTGATCTGAGGACAGACATTACCATCATCGTAGGCGATGATTTCCGCTCCTTTGTTTCGTTCGTTCCTTGCGCGGTGTTCGTTCCTTCGTTCGTCGCACATTTTCGAGGAAGGTAAGCCGACCTCGCTGCATGAGATGCATTTGTCGATCAGAAGCACTCGCGTCTGATGGAAAGATCTATCTCAGGAATCCTGTACATCAGGATGAATATCTCTCTCGCACCTTAAAACTGCCAAAGAAAGACTGGCTTCTATCTTTGATGGAGGCCGATCAATCCGTTAACTTTCCCGTTGAACATACACATCCGTGAAAATTGCTTGATGATTCTATCGTCGGACAATCTTCACGGGTGTAGAAATCAAAACAAAACCAAAAACAGCAAGCGGGCCGCACCCGCGTTGGTCGTCCTAGACGCACCATGCAAAGCGGCGTCCGCGGCGGGATGGTTTTTGACGGAGCAGCCCTTATGCTGTCCGGACGTGTGTACCCAAGTGTTGTTTGCGAACTTCTTCGCGAACGAGGCTGGGTCAAACACCCAGACACAGAGCCGTTCGTAGCTCTCCTCGTTTAGAGAAGAGCGTTATACGAACGGCTCTTTATTTTGTTTATTTTTGTATACCTTCCATCCTTATTTTTTTGGAAGACCGCTTCCCTCTCTTCATTTGCGCCCCTCCCCTTTTTCCGCTATACTCTGGCAAAAGATATGATCAAATCTTCTCTGCCTGAAAAGATGAAAGCCGTCTTAGAACAGGAACGTGTGCGTCTGGAAAAGGAACTCTCTGTCTTGGGAGGAGCGGAGGTTACGTACCCTGAAAGTGGTGGCAATTCTGACGACGATAACGCGGCGGAAATTACCGAGTACGCAGATGAGGTTTCGTTGTCTGATCGCTTGAAGAACGAATTACGCGACACAGTTAAGGCGCTTGAATCTATCGCAAAAGGCACGTACGGCAAATGTAAGTACTGTGGTAAAGAAATTGATATTAAACGCTTGGAAGCTCGTCCAACTTCTTCCAGTTGTATCGACTGCAAGAAGTCGTTGACGCAGGAAATGTAAGCCGCATGGGATACGCCTCGCGCGCTACCTATCCTTTTGTCGCTATCACCACGACCGCTTTGGTCGTGGTTTTGGATTTGATGACGAAGACGCGATGGTTTGGCTATGAACCTCGATGGACGAGACTCGCTCCCCTTCTGCAGACGATCGACCATCATAACTACGGGCTCATCTTTGATATTCCCGCACCGACGTGGCTTATCGTGCTTGTTTCTGCGGCTGTGCTTATTGGCGTCGCTGCTATTTTTCGAGCGAAGATTCTTCGAAGCGCGTGGGTGGCTTTTGCGTTCGGGTTACTGGCGGGCGGCGCTATTGGGAACGGATACGATCGAATTGCATTAGGTTTTGTACGAGATTGGATCTTGGTATTCGGAAGATCGGCTTTAAACGTCGCGGATCTTTCTATTGCGGTCGGGCTTCTTTTACTTGCGTGGCAAGAATATGGGCGGGTTGACGGGAATACTGAGGTGAATTAGCATCCCAGACGTCCACAAACGCCACCTTTGTTCGCGGAAGGAGCCCCATGAGCTGCAAACGAAAGGTTCTCCTCATCGGCATCGGCCTGGTCGGTGCCTACGCCTTTCTCAGTGCTGTTGCGCAGGCCGTGCGCATCAGCATTTTAGTCGCCAACGACCCCAACCTCGACTAGCGGAGCGCTCTCGAGACCAGCAAACCTGACATGTGGCTCGCGCGCCGTTCTCCGGTACGCGAGTCACTCCCCACTTTTTATCTTGACGTAGTGACTTGATCGGCTAAGATAGGTTGTACGTCCCTCGACTTCCGCAAAGCTCATCGTGCATTATTTTCCCAACGACGGTGTTTCTGTGGTACTCCGCAGTTACTCTCCTCCCGTTTTTAGGAAAACCTTTATCACGATCGATGTTTTGCGGGCGTTGGGGGATGTTTTTTTGTTTTTGACGGATATCTAAGAAGCCTTTAGGGTGTTCGGCGGAGGTGACTCTGATGGAAGATTCGTCTAAGACTACGGAGACCGTGGGCGCATCTCTTCAGAGCGCCCCAACTGATCAGCTGGCTCTTGCAGAACTCTGCCGAGCCTATGAGGCCCTCGAGAGGGGGCAAACTACGCCCGATGTGGGCCTGCCCTTCATCGATGAACCCGTTCTCGTTCTGGCCGGGCTGTTCGGCTCCGAACGAGCATCGCTCGTCGTGGACGAGCTCTGGGCTCGTCGATGTATCGTCGTCATCGATCGTGAACTCGATCCTGATGGCGCTGAGACGCCCGTCGATGGGTGGTTTCCTGAGAGAGCTCTTCTCGTGAGCGGGCCCGGGGCGGACGACGTGTACCGACCCCAGAACCGCTTCTGGATCCCCTCTTCTAGAGCATCCGAGACTGACACGCCTCGCGATGATACCTCGAATGAGTCCATCTGCCTGATTCCCAACATCGTCTCCAGCGGAGATGACGACGGTGATCTGGCCGAGGAAGCGGAGGAGGGGGTGAACGAAGAAGATCATTCTTCTGCGAAACCGCCTAGACACCTCGCGCTCTTTCAGAAGGCTCTCTTGCCCGCCCTCGCGGTGTTGGCGCCGATGGCACGCATGGATTCCCGGGGCTGCGTTCGTAACCCGATCGAAGTCCTTCGTGAAACCCTGCGCTGTCACGGCATTACCGAGGACCATGACATGGAGTTCGTGAACTGGCTCGTCCAGCGCGACTACATCTTTATTGTCGAGATCGGCCCCCGGGTTATCTGGGTGCGCGAGGAAGCTCACGCTCTTGTTGGTCGTCGAGAGATGATCATCAAGCCTGCTGACGCCGACCTCGGTTGCATCATCATTGACGATGATGACAAACCCGAGGCACCCCCTTCCAAGCCGAGTAAGCCCGACCTGCGGCACCTGCGTGGCCGCAGGTTCTCGCGTGATCTTATTGCGGCTGCCGTTGTGACCTTTATCGATGTCGCTGATGATAGCGGTAAAGTACTTCGTCCCATCGAGCACCTCGAGAAGGTTCTCGCTTCCCTGGGCGAGGATCGTGAGCGGGCTCACGGGCTTCTTACGAGCCTTGTACACCGTGGCTTTGTCGACAATATCAGGTCGACCTTCGTGCACCTCCTGCAGGCTGCACTCGACTTCGCAGAAGAGTGGAAGAAAGCTACCGAGCTGACTCTTGCGGCCATCGCTGATGAACGAACTTCGGCTCGCGTCGAGGAAGAGCCTGATAGCTCTCACGAAGCACCCGATGCTCCACTTCCTGCGGTCGTCGAAGAGCCTCCAGTCGCACCCCTTCCACTTATCGACGAGATCGTCGAA
>CAZLPD010000003.1:0-17999 GCA_964561355.1 uncultured Gammaproteobacteria bacterium | reverse complement strand
GCTCGCCTACCCTGGCCAGGATGCTGGAGACATCGTCTCGGCGCTCATCATCCAACATCTCGGTCCTCGGGTCAGCGTCCTCGAGGCTGCTCTCGAACGGAGCTACAAGCTTCTCCTCGAACGTCGTTCCAAGACGCGGGACCACCAGGGCAAGCCGATCGTCTACACGGCATCGACCGTCCTGCGGTGCAATCCACCGCTCATGTCTCTGGAAGAGGCTACGACACAGCTCGCCTGCATGGCGGAGCGAGGATGGATCCGCTGGGTCCATCCTCCGCGCAAGCGAGATCGTCGGCCTCAATCGTATATCGTTCTGCTGCGCTAGCGCAGCTCCCGTCCTTTACCTCAAAGCGCCGACAGATCTCGCAGGAGTTCGTCGGCGCTCGATTTATATCTGGATTACTTTTTTATCGTGGTCTTCTGGTTTGTCTGAGGTTGCTGCGGTGGTGCTGGGCAGTAGATGAGCGGGAGATGGAAAGATTCTTCGTCACGTAACCCTTCTTCGTCCACTAACTCGAAGCGATAGAAGACGTACCCATCTGTATCGACCAATCCTCCGCTTAGATCTTTTGGTGAGATGAGGATCGAGAATTGATCCTTCCCGACGCTGTAAAGCTGGAGAGAGCGCCAGATGCTTGGTGATTGCTCATCTTTGGAGATGCCGGCGCTTGCACTCAGCGTTACGAGTGGCGTGTCACTTTGCGTCGTGAACGTGACGCGCAACTGGACTGGTTCATTGGCACACCAATTGCCGTAGTAGACCTTGTCTTTTGGTTCGACGCTCAGTATCTGCAGGCGAGGCTGTGCCCTGATCACCCTTTGCGGAGGGATGATGATGGGTTTTGGTTCGGGCTGCGTTGGTGTCGGCGTCGGTGTTGGTGTTGGCTCGACTTTTTGTGCAGGCGTGGATGTTGGTGCGGGAGCTTTTTGATCTGATGGCTCCGAGGTTGGCGGAGGAACCGTGTCTTGTTTTTGATCTTGGCTCTTTGTATCGACGGTTTTTTCTGTGACTGGATCCGGGACTGGGGCATTCTCCTTCACCACCACCTGGTCCTTGGCGGCTGGCGGCGGAGCTACTGGGCGCGAAGACGTGGCATGCGTGGTCGACGCGCAGAGGCCGTCGTCGATACTGAGTTGCAACGTTCGTGAGGACTGGCTTGTGCCCCCTGAGAGAAGGTTGAGCGTATACGTTTGTGCGGAGATCGGTTGGTAGCGGGCTCCGAGGACACCGGCGTTTAGGCGGAAACGGGCGATGGTGTTTCCGTCTTGATCAGCGAGCCAGAATCGATCACGGGGAGAGGCTCCTTGAATACGGAGACCCGTGCAGTCTAGTGGTGGCGTGAATACATCTGGTAACTCGAATCGATTTTGTCGCCCTGCAACTGGCGTCGTTGGGATCTGGAAGCTCCCCATGCGATCATCCTCGTGCACAAAGCAAATCTGGCTATCAGGACAATCGTCTTGCGCGTTTGGAATGCCGTCGCCATCACGGTCTGGATCACAGACGTCGCCCACGTTGTCGTGATCACGATCGTGCTGATCGCGGTTTGCGAACGATGGGCAGTTATCACACGCATCGCCGAGTCCGTCGTGGTCGGCGTCGCGTTGATCTGTATTACTTATGCGTGGACAATTATCTTCTTCGTTTCGGAAACGATCGCCATCCATATCCCAATCGCACAGATCACCCGAACCATCGTGATCGATGTCTGATTGGTCTGGGTTCGCCACGAGTGGACAGTTGTCGACACTATCAACTATGCCGTCCGTATCACGATCTTGGCAGGCGTCACCGATACCATCGCGATTTCTGTCCATCTGGTTTGTGTTCGGCGTGTACAGACAGTTGTCAGACCAATTACTGACCGTGTCTCCATCAACATCGTCGTCACAGGCGTCACCTTGACCGTCGTGGTCGAGGTCGTTTTGATCGACATTCGGCACGGAGGGGCAGTTATCCTGACTATTGATAACCCCGTCGTTGTCGGCGTCTGCATCGAGCGTATCTTCTACGCCATCACAGTTGGTATCGAAACGAATTTGACGGTTTTCATCGAGAAATCCTGCTGCTGCAAAGGCGTTACGTACTTGGCAGGCGTCTTGCGTTGTGAAGCCGACTGCTCCACGACGAGCCCAGTCCGTCGCGACTGCGACTGTACGATTGCGCGCATCGTTCAACTGCGCCGAGCTTGGGAGTGAGCGCATCACGTTGAACATGAGGATCCCCATCTTTCGGCGACCGATGCCGCGAATCTCATGACCAGCTAACACACCTCCCTCTGAGATGAGGTAGGCGACCTTGTTATGGATGCCGCTATTCGTGTGCACTCCCCCATTGTCGGTCGTCATCATGACCGGCGGCATACTGTCAGGCTGACCGAAGCGTCTTGGCTCTACCATGTCTCGGAATGGACCGCCGCCACCTGTGCGACCATTCCCTATCAGCCAATCTCCATCGGCTACGGATGCGAAGATATCTGCGTAGCTTTCGTTTAGTGCACCCGACTGGTTTTGATAAACAAGGTTTGAGCTCTGCCCAATGATTGCGTGCGTAAATTCGTGGGCGATAATGTCGTAGCCAACGTTGCCATTTGAAAATTCGAAGATATCGCAGCCCGGGACATAGCGAGCGGCCGCGGAAACCACCGGACCACCGGCATGAACGTAGGCTTCAATATCTTCACCATCGTTATCGTACGAATCCATGCCGTAGGTGTTTCGAAAGAACCAGTACGTGTTCCGTATTCCGAACCAGGCCGCCACCCCATCGCGATCGCTGTGGTATTCGCGAAGCATGCCGTTTTCATCACCCATGTAATCGTCATCGTAGATGAGGCGATAGCATTGGTTGTCGTTGTTTCCAAAAGAACCGTTGGCATGTTCGAGATCGAGCTCGTAATCATCCATCGACGTTGCGTATTTCAACAAGACCTTTCCATCCGCTGCATCTATATGAACTTCCGCGGCTTCAGGAGCTGCGAGGATGAAGCGCCACGCGAGATGTGGTTCGGATTGATCGTGTGTGGCGGCGTCGGTTACGGCTGGATCGAATATCTCGAGCACTGGGTCCACCGCTGTTTTTATGACTGCGCCCTTGTAAAGCGTCTTCGCTTTCTCGAGCGCTTGCGCGGACGTGAGGGTAGGCTCAATCGAGAGGCGGTCTAGGCGCGTGAGGCTGCCTTGGACGGACACGGCTTTGCTGTTGCGAATGATCACGACAAGATCCGCTCCGAATACAGGGAGATTTTTGTAGCGCTCTGAAAAATGCACGGACGTTTCTTCTTGGCTGATCTTTTTTATCTTGCCGGGAACGAGCACGAGGTCGTTCGAGAGACGATAGAGATCATGTGCTGCTCCCACAAACGACTGAGCTTGCTCTGCGGGGGTTTTTCCACTCAGAGGAATCTCTCCCTGAAAAAAGCGCATGATGCCGTTTTGCATCTGGAGCTTTATGGGTTGCTCCGACACACGTCTAAGTTTATCCAAAGCTTGCTGCTGAGGTGAGGGTGGAAGCCGATGAGGACGTCCGTAGGTTTGTTTAAAGGTGTAGATGGCGAGACCTACAAGCAGAAGGCCGACTGCGCCTAGCGCTATCATCCCGCCTCGTCGCATAAAAGGGTGCATATGTCCGTATGGTACATGATAAACCCCTTTTCGAGCATGGTTATGGTGCTGTTCCTGACGCGGCTCGATCGTTCCAGTCTGGTAACGGCTCGTCGTAGATCACTCGGCGGACTTCGCTGGATTCACCGCCGTGGCGTTTGCGTGCTTTTACAACAACGAGCGTTGTCCCGCGAGGAATATCCAGCATGAATTGAAAACTTCCGTTTGATTCTACGTAGGCTTGGCGACCGTTAATATCAATACTTGCGTCTGCGTCGGTTGCGCCGCGGATAGAGACGCTTGGGACGTCGAGGCGCGTGCCATCTTTTGGTTCAGCGATGGTGAGCGAGGGTGCTTCGGAAATACGACGAGCTTGAAAGAAGACGTATCCACCGAGGGAGATCGCAAAGAGAAGAAAGCCTGCGGCCGCGACCAGCTTGTAGCCAACCAAGAAATCTGTGAGACGGAGTTTGCGTGTGCGGGGCAGCAAATCTTCGGTGCGGCGTGTGAAGTGCTCGGCGGCGATGCCCTCATGATACTTCTGCACCATGTAGGGAACGCTTCCGCCGAGGAACGTCACGTAGGCACGTAGCATGCGTTCGGTGTAGACCACGTCGTCGACTTCTGACCAACGCTCTTCTTCCCAGAGACGAATGAGGGACTCGTGGATCTTTGTGAGGGACGCTGCTTGTGCACGCGTGAGACCAGCCCGCTCACGCCATTCAGCGAGGTCGTGCCCGATGCGACCGGAAGCGTTGATGGATTTTTGGATAAACGACATACAAAGGGGGCGCTCGAACGCGTACATTTTTCCCGCCTGCGGAACTCGCTTCCCGGTGGTCACCGGGACCGGGCGTTGTGTCTGCAGGCCGTTAACGACCTTAACGACACAACGCCCTAGCTTCAGACAGTCCTCGGCGGGAAAAATGTACGCGTTCGAGCTAGGAAGGAGGAGAAGGGTGCTAGACCTCGTCCTCGTTGTCGCTTTCTTCTTCGTCTTCCTCTTCTGAGTCCTCGACTGCTGGAGTGGAGGTTGGGATTGGTTCTGGGGAGCCTAGGTCGGCTTTGAGGATGTCGCGGGGTTTGGCGCCGTCGGCTGGGCCTATGAAGCCTTCTTGTTCGAGGAGATCGAGGATACGGGCGGCGCGGGCGTAGCCGACTTTTAAGCGACGCTGCAAGAGGGATGCAGAGGCTTTTCCGGCGCGGAGGATTTCGTCTTTGGCGGCCGGAAGGAGTTCGTCGCTATCTTCATCGGAAGAACTGCCGTTGAAGACCGTGCCACCACCTTGTGCGCGTTCGGTGACGGAGTGGTCGTAGTCGGCTGGATCGTATTTGGACTTGATGAATTCTACGACGCGACCGATCTCGAGGTCAGACAAGAATGCGCCTTGCACACGTTTTGGTGTACCGAGTTCGGCGGTCGAGAAGAGCATGTCGCCACGACCAATGAGCTTTTCGGCACCTTGCTGATCGAGAATTGTACGCGAGTCGATCGCGGAAGCCACCGCGAAGGCAATGCGGCCAGGGATATTGGCTTTGATAAGACCTGTGATGACGTTTACCGATGGACGCTGCGTCGCGAGGATGAGATGGATACCGACGGCGCGTGACATTTGTGCGAGACGAACGATTGGACCCTCGATCTCGGCGGCGGAGGTGGCCATGAGATCGGCGAGCTCATCGATGATGATCACTAGATAAGACAACTTGTCTTGAACGCGGAGGTTGTAGTCGACGAGGTTGCGTGCGCCAAACTTGGATAAGAGGTCATAGCGACGATCCATCTCGCGGAGTGCCCACTTCAGGGCGTTGATGGTTTCTGGCACGCGGGTGATGACAGGAGTCACCAGGTGTGGAATGCCGTTGTAGATCTGTAATTCCACGCGCTTTGGATCGACCATGATGAATTTTACGTCGTCAGGACCAGCCGTGTAGAGGAACGACATGATGATGGCGTTCAAACAGACGGATTTTCCGGAACCTGTGGCACCGGCGACCAGCAAGTGCGGCATGCGTGCTAGGTCGGCGACCCATGGCTTGCCGGACACATCTTTGCCGAGCACGAAGGTGAGTGGGTTTTTGCGTTCGCGGAATTCTTTGGAGTCGATGATCTCACGAATGCCGACGGTTGCGACGGATTGGTTTGGTACCTCGACACCGACGAGGGATTTACCTGGGATTGGCGCTTCGATACGAATTGGGTGCGCGGCGAGTGCGAGAGCAAGATCGTTATGTAACCCAATGATACGGGCGAGCTTTACGCCGTCGGATGGTTTGAAGGTAAACTGTGTGACGGTTGGGCCAACGGCAACTTCGCCCATCTCAACAGGGATGCCGAACGTATCAAGTGTACGACGAATGACCTCGCGGTTGTGTGTGATGTCGCCGGAGGTAGGACGCTGATCGCGACGCTCGAGAAGTTCGAGAGGAATCTCGACGCGTGGGTAGCGACGTTTTGGTTTTTTCACGGGAGCCGGGGCCTCTTCTTCCTCTTCCGATTCTTCTTCGGTTTCTGATTCTGACTCAGTATCACTTTCTTCATCTTCTTCGGCTTCTTCTTCCGTCTCTGCATCGGATGAAGATCCGACCTCATTCGCTTCTACTGGCGCGGAGAGATCGGTGTTTGGTACCTGTGAAGCCAATACCTCACGGGCACGAGCATCGCGGTGTTTTTGCCAGGCCGCTTGGATGCTAGCAATTGCTATCGCCAATCCTTTTCCAACCCAACGGAAGAGGAAGAGCACCTCTGCGAGGGTGGCGTTAAACATGAGGATGAACGCCACAATGAGACCGGCGGATGCGAGGGTGATGGCGCCGGCAGATCCCAAGAGCTGGCCGAGTGGCATCGCCAACATCTCTCCGAGCTTGCCACCAGCAACGGCAAGGGCAGCATCAGCGACGGGTTTGCCTGGCTCAAAACTTACCGTGTGCACGAGCGGGTTTAACGTCAAAAAGAACAGAAAAATCCCGACGACGTTTGATGGGCGTATGGAAAAACGATCTGGCGCGAGGAGTGAGTACCCCCAGGCCATGAATATGAAGGGCAGTACTAATTTATCCCAACCAAATACATGAGAAACACCGTCGTCGAGCGCTTGACCGAGTGATCCGGCAAGATCGAAATATCCTAGGAGTAGGATGATGGCGAACGCGAAGAGACCAACCACGGCTAAGCCGCGACGGGTTTCTGGATCGAGAGAGAGATCAATGCGCGACTGCTTGCGACGACGAGACATGGGGGAATTATAGACGGGAAACGCGAAATGGGGAACGAGCGGACTTCGGGTCGGCTGGACAAATTTTGCCTGCGGAACTCGCCTCGCCGCTACGGCGTCGAACGGATTTGTGCCTGCAGGCCAGTAACGACCGCAACGGCACAAAATCCTGGCTCAGACAGTCCTCGTCAAAATTTGTCCAGCCGACCCGAGTCCTTATAGAGGAAGGGGGGCGGAACTGCCTTATTCCTCTGGAGGGGTTTCGTCTTCTTCGGCTGGGGGTGGTGGGGTTGGACGGGTGGTGCCACCTTCGGCGAGTTCGCGGGCTTGGTGGGCGGCGACGCATTTTTCGCGGATTTGCGTGAGAAGCTCGCGGCGTTCTCGTAGGGTTGTTTTGGCGTTTTCGCGGCCGACACCGAGTTTTTCTGCACCGAAGCTGTAGGTGTTGCCGTTTTTGTTTACGACGCCGAGCTCTACGCCCGCATCAAGAAGATCGCCTGAAACGGAGATACCTTCGTTATACATGATGTCGAATTCGCAGGTTCGGAATGGCGCGGCGACTTTGTTTTTTACGATTTTTACCTTGACGCGGTTTCCTATGATTTTTTCTCCCATCTTGATCTGTGCCGAACGACGAACTTCGACACGCACCGAGCAATAGAACTTTAGCGCTGTTCCGCCAGGCGTTGTTTCTGGGTTTCCGAAGACGATCCCGATCTTTTGACGGATCTGGTTAATAAAAATGACCGTGGTCTTGGAGCGCGAGATGATGGCTGTGAGCTTACGCAGTGCTTGCGACATGAGACGTGCTTGCAAGCCCATGTGCTGATCGCCCATATCACCTTCGATTTCGGCTTTTGGGGTGAGCGCGGCTACCGAGTCGACGACGATAACATCCACAGCGTTTGAACGAACGAGGGTTTCGACAATATCGAGCGCTTGTTCACCCGTGTCTGGCTGAGAGATGAGGAGGTCGTCGATGTTTACACCAATTTTGCGTGCGTAGTCTGGATCGAGCGCGTGTTCGGCGTCGACGAAGGCCGCGACTCCGCCTGCGCGCTGGGCTTCGGCGATGACGTGTTGAGAGAGCGTGGTTTTACCGGAGGCTTCTGGACCATAGATCTCGATAACACGACCGCGTGGAAAACCGAGTACGCCGAGCGCCATGTCGAGCGAAAAACATCCCGTTGGGATGGCTTCGACCTGCATCTTACGAGCTTCACCGAGACGCATGATGGAACCGTCGCCGAATTTTTCTTTGATTTGATCGATCGCTGTTTGCACGGCGAGCGTGCGGCCGTCTTGTTCGGATTTTTTTGCCATATTGTTTTGAGTATTTGCTTGTGAATGAGTGTTCTGTTTTCGTTCTATATGCACGATAGCACCCTCCCGCTCGGGTGAGAATGATCCGTCAAGGGGAAGAGCCTCGGGCGAATGCTCGAGGCCGAAGGAAGTTACGGACAACGTCCGTAAAAGAACGATTCGAGCGGGATCGCGGGGCGAACACCGGGCGTTGGGCTGAAGCGATCGAGACAGAGAAGCGATTCACTGTCTGCGAGCTCGCTTCCATCGAGCGTGATTGAGGCTACACCACCCTCATTCGCTGGATGATTCACCGGGCCGGGCCAGTCGAGGAGATATTCGCCTCCGCAGCGAGCGGAGAGGAAGAGGACGCCGCGCAATCGGCCGCAGATCGTGAAGGTGAGCGATCCGCCTGGCACGCTTTCGTGGGGGTGACCGTCGCTATCGTAGAGGATCGCGACCCATCCGGATGCGCATCTCGGCATGCGCGTGCTTTGCAAGCCGATGATGAGATCGTGACAGCCGTCTGTGCGACCTGCATCGACCGTGATTATGCCTGCATCCACTGGTGGAGGCGGGAGCGGTGGTCGGCAGGTGGGGTCGCTTGTGCATGCTGCGTCGGCACAATCGACGAGACCGTTGCAGTCGTTGTCGATGGTGTCGTGACAGTCTTCTGGGTAGGTTTGGCAGACCGGATTCCAGTGGCAGCTCGCGCTACAAAGCTGGTAGCCGTTTGCGCCACAAGCCGTGACACAGGTTGAGCCGCGACGACCGACGCTGCATTCGAAGATTTCATCGATGAGGCCGTTTCCGTCGTCATCGCGACCGTTACAAACTTCGACTGCGTGCGTGACGACGTCGGCCGGCCTGACATCGGGAGGAGATGTGACGTCAGGCGCGGCTGAGACGACGTCGATGGGTGGAGCGCGGGGAACGTCGACCACATGGGAACCCGCATCCATCGCGAGCGAACCTTGCGCGTCCGCGAATGAAGCGAATCCGTCGAACACGATGGCGTCGAGTTCTTCGCGCTCGACATCGATGGACGTCGAGACGCTTGAGAGTCGATCATTCGATGGACCCGTGTCGGGGAATGAGGCGAGGACGTCGATCGCCGTGGACGCATCAGGGGGCGTCATGAACGGAGGCGGTGACGTCACCGTGTCGATCGAGGTTGCGTCGCTTGAAGCGCTGCCCGCATCCACTTGATGTTCGGGTGAACCGGCCTCATCTGCCGCGGCGCAGGACGACAGGCAGAAGACGCAGAAGATCACGAGCAGAATAAGGGCGCGAGTGAGCGAGATCGAACGAACGTGATTGACGATCAACATGACTTCTCTCCTTGGCGAACACTGAGGAACTTCACATCCGCATGATGTGAGGGCTTCCTCCCCTTTCGCGTTATGCATGGCGCAAAAGGGGCAAAGCTCTCCTAGCTTGCGTGTCTTTTCTGTGGCGGTTACACAGACATCTTTCTCGAGGCCGGGGCCAGTCGCGAAGGCGAACTCCGAGTCTTACGATAGGTGGCGCTACTTGAACGCTTGAGCCGAAGCCCGAGCGAGGTTCTCTTCCAGGCCGTAACGTATTTCCTCCTGGAGATGACCGTGCCGGTGCGCTTCCTTGTTTACAGAATAAGAGCGATCGACGAACGTCACAAAAAAAGCGTTAGTGCGCGCTGACACTTTTATCTTGCTTGGTTTTTTTCGTTGTTTTTCTTGGATATCTCTCCCCTCTTTTTTGATAGCCACGACTGACAATCCCTTATGATCTTGATGGCTTGTGGATATTTTTTTGATCGCATCTCTGCCACAACATGAAGATGGCGACATAGATGGCGCAGCAGGTTACGAAGCTGAGCGTGGCGTGATCGAAGAAGCCTGCGCCTAATCGATCTGGTAGGCGCGCTATCCAGAGAATGCTTTTGAGAAGGCCTGCTACTGGGATGGCGAACCACGTTGTGATTGATGTTGGGACGACGAGTGCTAGCGAGCCCAGCGCCATCGTCCATGGAATGAGTGGTAGGACAAGGAATCCTGTTGGCAGCCCCCAGAACGTGACGTTTCCGAAGGCCCACGCAGCGTAGGGCGCCGTCATGACAGTGGCCGAGATGGTGGACGTTGCGATCTCACGAAGTGCTGCGGATGGTATTCGGTGCGCGAGATGACTATCGAGCCAACGTCCCCAGGTGAGGAGGCCAAGCATCGCCAAGAATGAGAGGGCGAACGATGGATCGAAGGCGAGAGCGATCGGGTGCCAGAGCACAAAGGCGCATGCCGAGATGAGTAGGAGACGCGCTGGGTGCACGAGACGGCCGACGAGCGGCGCCATCTCGACGAGGATTCCCATGAGCGCGGCGCGGACGACGGACGCAGAGGGACCTACGAAGAGCGTGAAGGATGCGATCGTGAGAACGCAGGCATAGAATGCGTGGCGACGAGTGAGGTGCGCGACGAGCAGGAGACGCATCATACATACGACGATGATGGTGATGTTTGCTCCTGATACCGCGATGATGTGTGTGAGGCCCGCGTGACGGAAGGCGAGCTTGTCAGCCTTGGAAAGATCGCGAGCGCCATAGAGGAGACCTGTAAGAAGTGCTGCTTCATCCGCAGGAAGTATTTCGTACGCATGGGCCGTTAGATTCGTGCGACCGCGACTCAGCCAATGGCGCGGATCGAGGTGATCGGCCGTGTGCGGAGGATCGACGGCTATCGCGAGGCCTTTTGGATTCGCGAAGATGAGGCCGCGAGGAAGGGACGGCTGTGCGAGGGAAAAACGGAGGAGACCAAGAACAAACGCGAGAAGAAAAAGACATGGGAATCGATAGGAATTAGTCGCGAGCATGTAGCCACCCAGAGACACGACGATTCCTGCAACGATCCACGTTGGTGAGATGTGCGTATATGGAAAGACGCTGTGCGCAACCACGCCAAGCAGGAAGAAGAGTAGGAGGGGGTTTGTGAGTCGCGACCATGACATACAAAACACCCCGTTCCATGGAACGGGGTGTGGTGTCAACGATGTTGAATGGGGTTAGCCGCCGATGCGGAAGTAGCAGACGTCGCCGTCTTTGACGATGTAGTCTTTACCCTCTACGCGCGTGAGGGCTTTGGCGCGGCAGGCAGCTTCTCCACCGTTGTCGACGTAGTCTTTCCAGTTAGTCACTTCCACGCGGATGAAGTTTTTTTCGAAGTCAGAGTGGATCTTGCTGGCGGCGATTGGTGCTTTGCTCCCCTCTTTGACCGTCCAGGCGCGGGTTTCTTGGACACCACTCGTGATGAACGTGATAAGACCGAGGAGCTTGTAGGCTTCTTGAATGAGGCGATCGAGGCCGGATTGGGTTTGGCCCGCGAGTTCGAGGTATTCCTTTTTTTCTTCTGGCCCCATCGTGGAAAGATCCGCTTCCATTTTTACACAGACCGGGACGACCGTGCCTTGGAGACCTTCGACGCGGGATTTCCACGTGCCATCGGCAAGCTGCGCTTCGCTTACGTTTACCACGTAGAGCATCGGCTTGGCCGTGAGAAGGTTGAGGGGTTTAAGGGCGAGGAGATCTTCTTCGGTCCAGTCGAGCGTACGGATCATGGTAGCCGTGTCGAGGGCGGCGGCGGCTTTTTTGAGTGCAGCGATTTCGAGCTCGAGGGGTTTTGTCATGCCGCTCTTGCCTTGCTTCTCGGCATTTTGGAGACGTTTGGTGACAGATTCCACGTCCGCAAGGGCGAGCTCGGTGTTGATGGTCTCGGCATCACGAAGTGGGTTTACGGAACCATCGACGTGGAGGATATTGGAATCGTCGAAGGCGCGCACGACTTGAGCGATGGCATCGGTTTCGCGGATGTGGGTCAAGAATTTATTGCCGAGACCCTGGCCTTCGGCGGCACCTTTTACGAGACCGGCGATATCGACGAACTCGATGACCGTTGGGACGAGTTTTTGGGTTTTGTCGACAGCGCCGAGGAGCGCGAGACGTTCATCCGGAACTTCAACCACACCGACATTGGGGTCGATGGTACAGAAAGGATAGTTGGCGCAATCAACCTGCTTCTTAGTGATAGCCGAGAAGAGAGTGGATTTACCAACGTTTGGGAGGCCGACGATGCCGATTTGGAGAGCCATATATTGGCCAGATCCTACGGGGTTTTAGGCAGATGGGCAAGGGGCATGGGTTGACTTCACCTCCTGAGACCCTTAGGATTCTTTTCCTGAACCATGCGCATGCTGAGCGTGCCTATGGTTCAGACGTGGTGCCTTTATTGTTGAGCGTTTTCTCAACTCTAGCCTGTGCACGACGTACTGAGGGGGACCCATGAATCAGTCGATGCGTCTTGCCTTGTTGTTTTTCGTGGCTGTGCTCGTGGTGGCCGATGCCCGCTCCTTCGATCTGAGCTGCGCGATGCCCTGCACCTCCGCGGCGTGCACCTCTAAGACCGAGGGGCCTCGGGCAAAGGAGCCCGTCGCTCCCAACCCCAGGGCGTGTGAACGGCTGATCACCCTCGATTTTCAGCCGTCCTCATACACCTACTTTCACCTCGTGCGCGAGCGCGAGCAGACTCCGCGAGCGCATGACTGCAAGAGAATCATCATCGAGTGTCGTGGAGACTTTGAACCTGATGAGGTTCGGGCGACGGAGGACGGCGAATATCTAGTCTGTGTTCCTCGGACATGCGCCCATTCCACACCGCTCAGGGTAACAGAAGGATGGTCTCTGAGGTCTCCCTCGGGACAACGCCAGATGGTCATCCCCATCGATCTTCGATCCCGGGAGAGCTACGGAGCCTGGCGAGATATCCTCTCTCGTTCACTCCCTTACTGCCAGGACCCTTTTGAGTTCGATTCCCGTCAGAGCATCTGAGCTAAACTCCCCACCCTCCCTCCACCGACCCTCCTGGTCGGTTTGCGCGTTTTGGAGAGCGTTTATCCTCCTTGGTATTTTGGGAGAATATCGGTACACTCGCGGAGGTCATCTGTCACAGGAGGAAGTTGGTCATGCAGTTCGGAACAAAGGTAGGGTTCGCTGGGCCGCGGTTCTGGTTCCACGATCCCGACGATCACCCCCTCTTCGGCCTTCTAGCTGCAGACATCCGCCGCGTCTGCGAGTCGGGAGGTCAGAGGTCGCTGGACATTTCTGCGATGGTCCCCGTGCTCGGGTGGCAGCGCCTTACGCTCCAGAAGGCGGACCTGGATCAGCTGAAGACCCTCTGGCCCTCTGTCAGCGCGGAGCTCGCTGCTAGCCGCCCAGACCTGCTGCAACCACCGTCTTCGCAGATCGCTCATCCGGAGCTCATCACCCAGGACTCCTAGTTCCGTGCGCTACTCTCCCCCTCTCCCTACCGACCCCGCTGGTCGGTTTCGTGCTTTTTGAGGATTGACGGGCGGGGGTATTTTTCGTACCCTCCGTCTACTTATGCCAACCATTAAACGAACGGATTTACCACGCTCTGAGGTCAAATTGGAGTTTGAAGTTGCTTACGAAGAGGCTCGCCCTTACCTTGATGAGACGGCTCAGGATATCAGCACGAAGCGCCCATTGCCTGGATTTCGTCCGGGGAAGGCGAGTTTTGATGATGTTAAACGTGCCTACGGCGAGATGACGATCTTGGAGGCTGGGTTGGAACGCGTTATTCGCGCTTTTTATGCCAAGTCTATTTTAAGCGAATCCCTCGACGTGGTTGGTTCACCAAACATTCAGGTTGACGCTTTGACGCCAGGGCAACCTATCAAGTTCAGCATTACAGCACCTATCGAACCTAAAGCGATCGAATTGCCTGATCTTAAGAAGATCAGCGTCGAGCAGAAGGTGAAGGAGGTTGGCGACAAGGACGTGGATGAGGCGATCGAAGAGATGCGTAAGATGCGTCGCAATGAGGTGCGCGTGGACCGTCCATCAACCATGGAAGACTTGGTCGTGATCGATGTCGCGATGTCGAAGGACAACGTGCCTCTTGAAGGCGGGACGGGACGGGACTACCGCATCTACATGGCGGAACCTCACTACATTCCTGGATTCACCGAGAAGATTGTTGGGATGAAGGAGGGCGAGGAACGCTCGTTTAAGCTTCCTTTTCCTGCGGAACACTATCAGAAGCATCTCGCCGGAAAAGAAGTTGATTTCTCTACTAAGGTGACCGGGGTTTTTGAGATGCAATTGCCTACGGTTGATGATGCGTTCGCTCAAGGCGTTGGGCTCAAGACCGCGCAGGAATTGCGTGACAAGCTGAAGGAGAACTTGGCACTTGAAGAGAAACGTCGTCGCGAAGAGGCGGCTGAGATTGAGCTTCTCGAAAAGTTGGTTGATGCTACGAAGTTCACGGAAGTTCCTGATGTCCTTGTGACGGATGAAACGCGTCGCATGCTCGAGGAGTTGCAGCACGGCGTCGAGGAGCAAGGCATGAAGTGGGAAGATTATCTTGCCTCTATCAAGAAAACGAAGGATCAACTTCGTTTGGATATGGCTGCGCAGGCGATTCGTCGCATCAAGACCGCGGTGCTTGTGAAAGCGTTTGCAAAAGAACAGAAGGCGACGGTCAGCGAAGAAGAGCTCGATAAGGAAACGGATGAAATTTTGTCTCGCATTCCTGAAAAGGATCAGGAAGCTCGCACACGCATCGCTTCCCCTGAGTATCGCCAATACATTGCTATTCAATTGCGCAATCGTCGCACGCTTGAGTGGATGAAACAGCAGTGCGTGAAGGCGTAAGATTTGACAGTCGAACGCATCGTCCCCTATCTTGTCATTATGTTCGTACGCAGCACGACGTCCACGACGACGGCCGACCTTTCTTGGTAGGTGGTGTTTGTGTGCAGAAAACGACCATCTACAACGGTGGTCGTTTTGCTTTATACATGTGAGAGCTCCTATGAATTCTATCTACTTTGATTTTGACAGCACGCTTGCGCGGATCGAGACGCTTGATGAGCTCGCACGCATTCGTGGTGTATTTGATGAGGTGAAGCGCATGACGGATGCTGCGATGAATGGTGAAGCGAAGCTTGAGGATATTTTGCCGCGCAAAACGAATCTGATCGCGCCTTCGCGTGAGATGATCGAGGGGTTTGTCGCCAGCTGGCATGAGGATACTTGGTTCACGCTTGGGGCACGTGAGACGATCGAACGTTTGCGTGAGATGGATTGGAAAGTGCGCGTGCTTACGGCTAACTTTCACGCGGTGATCGATCCTCTCGCGCAGCTTCTTGGGATCGAGGCATCCGATGTTCTTGCGAACGATTTGAAATTTTACGGGGATGGTTCGTATGCGGGCGTCGATCCTGCGTCGCGACTCCTTACGACGAATGGCAAGGGGGTCATTTTGCGCGAAGAGCGGGCGCAAGATGCGGGACGTGTGGTGTTTGTCGGTGACAGTGTGTCGGATTTGTCATGCAAAGGTGTGGCTGACGTGATGATTGGATTTGGTGGCGTAGTAGCACGACCAAAGGTGCGAGCTGAAGCAGATGTGTTTGTGGAAGGACCTTCGCTCTTGGGAGTGTTGGCGCATTTGTAAGAATACTTTCTGGAACATCAGCCGTCTTGCTTGTAGGAGCACGGTGGCGGGTGTTTCAGCCCGGGAAGGACGTGTCTCTTGGAGTTTCAATCGTCTGTTTTATGGAGGACGCCTGATGAGGCGCTCTACGCCGAGCTCAAGCACCTCCAGCCGATCCGGTCTCAGCCGGCGGATAAACTCGCACCGCGCGATGAGCGTGTGCCGAAGATCGTGGCCGAGCTCGTCGGCGTACCGTTCACCGAGACGTGGATGAGCTATGCCTGTCATCGGCTCGAGGCGGCCGCTCTGGGTGCGCGAGGAGGGACCAAGATCCCCTCGCCCTTTCCGGGGCGTCTGCTGCCGCGTACGAACCACGCTCCTCTCGACCGGGGGCCTCTGCAGATCCAGTGGGCGCGTCACGCGCTCGAGATGGAGCAGCCGCCCACGGGCATCGAGATCATCAAGCGGCGTGTGCCGGGCACCGGCCTCTCAATGCTCACACTTCCTGATCACGACCTCACGCGCACGGGCGCGTGGGAGGAGCGTCGTCTCCGGGGGGAGATTCGCGACTTCGTTCATGTACGCGATCTGACCGCTGCCCTGGATTGGGTTGATCGTCTGTGGAGCCCGGGACAGGCTCTCCCGACGCTGCGACCTTCACTCGTGGATCTCGCTCGCGAGCTCATGGAGCTCACGCGCAAGAACCTGAAGTCCATCAAGCCCCCGCAGGAACCTGACTGGCTCGCGCTGCTTCTCGAAGTACATGACGTCGTACGTCGACTCGAGGCGCACGCCGCGCTCGGTATCGAACGCCTCGGTATCGGTACGTTCAACGGTGTTTGGTGTGAGGTGGGTCTCATGGAACTCGCCGCCATCAAAGCCACAGAGCTCGTGCAGACGGAGCGGGCTATTCAAGAGCTCGCCGCGATCTATACCCGTGGATTCGCCCCCGTTGTTATCAACGAATGGGGGTGCAACACCGACGGGAGTCACCGTCAGGTGGCTACCTGGATCTGGAACGCGCTCTGCGCCCACAAGAAGCGCTCGCCGACCGATGCGGCTGAGGCTGTGATGCACTACGTCGATCGGCGCTGTGCTGACATGGGAGAGCTGCTCGCTTACGAGGTCGAGCGCGTCTTCCGCGAAGCGTGGGGGATCCCCGATCTTCGAAAGATTATCGAAGACGCCTACTGGATCGCGCATGCTCGACGCACCGTCGAACATCTACCTGTGACCTTGGTACCCGAGTGGTCCGCTGCGACGGTGGTCAAGTCGCTGTACGACGACGAAGAACGTTCAGTGTGTGTGTGCCCGAGCGTTTATGCGGCGCTCGCTCACAATCATCGCCTGACCTTGCCGGCACGCGGCCCCTATCACCGCACCGACTCGTTCCTGCTCCCCTGGATTCAGGTGGTGCCGGACTGAACAACTGCTTGGAGCGAGCGAACCTCGCCCCAATACCCCTTCCCGCAGAGGCGCTCCCTCTGCGTTTGTGTTTGTAAGGCGCTTGGTTGATCTGCTATCGTCTTTTTATATGTATTTTGGTTGTCATGTGTCTGTGGCTGGTGGGTTGCAGAACGCTCCCCTTAACGCTGCCGAGCTTGGGTGCGAGGTGTTTCAGTTTTTTTCACGATCGCCGCAAGGAGGACCGGCGCCAAAGATTACGCCGGAGATGGTCGATCAGTTTGCGACGAACTGTAAGGACGGGAAGTTTAAGGAATGGGTCATCCACACGCCTTACTACATCAACTTTGGGAGTGAGCTTGAGCGAACCCGACAGGCCTCGATTCGCATTGTGCGCGAGGAGTTGGAACGCGCGACGTTGCTTGGCGCGAAGTATGTCATGTTTCATCCTGGCAGCGCTGGGAAGGGTGATCGGGCACAGGCACTTACGTGGACGATTGAGGGCGTGAAAAAATTATACGACGGGTATACGGGTGACGCGCATCTTTTACTTGAGATTTCTGCGGGTGCTGGCGCTGTTATTGGCGCGAGCTTTGATGAGGTAGCGGAGATTCTGGACCGCGTTGATCAGCCGGAGATGGGTGTGTGTTTTGATACGGCGCATGCGTTTGCGAGTGGGTATGATTTGCGTACGAAGGAAGCTGTTGATGAGACGTTTGCGACGTTTGATAAGCTGATTGGCTTGAAGCGGTTGAAGATGAGTCATTGCAACGATTCAAAGGTGGAGCTTGGTGCGCGCAAGGATCGACACGAACATCTTGGGGAAGGTTTTATTGGGAAGAAGGGATTTGAGGCGATCGTGCATCATCCGAAGCTACAGCATCTCAACCTTTATCTTGAGACGGAACATGACAAGGTGGTTGAGGATTTGCAGATTTTGAAAAAGATTCGTGGATAATCTCATGATTCTTTCTGTCCACGTGATTCCAAACGCCTC
>CAZLPD010000002.1:18097-69615 GCA_964561355.1 uncultured Gammaproteobacteria bacterium | reverse complement strand
CAACTCCAACTCCAACTCCAACTCCAACTCCAACTCCAACTCCAACTCCAACTCCTCTTCCGAGTCCTGCACCCGTGCCTACACCAACCGAGCAGGCGGACGCCGGTATCGCACTTTTTGCTACCCCGTACCCATCGACGACAGTGGGTCAGAACATTTCTTATCGCGTGACCATAACAAATAGCGGCCCATCAAGCGCACAAAACGTAGTAGTGACGCTGCCTACACCTGTAAACACGAGACAGGTTTCCGTTACGTTTCCAGCGAGTGTATGCAGCGCTCTTACCTCATCTTGCTCGCTGGGCACCATTGCTTCCGGAGCGTCTAGGATTGGAACGCTTGTCCTTCGTGCAACAGCTGTTGGATCGGTGATTATGCGAGCAAGGGTGACGTTGGCAACGTCCGACCAGAACACGACGAACAACACAACTGAATTGAGGACTGCGAATGTGGCCGCCGTGCCTGATCTCGTCGGTTCATGGGTATCCGCAACAAAGCAGTGTACGGGAACAGGTGCAAGTACTCGATGTTCGGTAACGGGAGTATTTCGTATAAGGAATCAGGGAACCGCTGCAGCACCATCCTCGCAGTTTATTGCGTATCATTCACAAAACGCCATAAAAGAAATATCAATAGACCCGCTTCTAAAGCGTATCGTGGTGGGGTCGATAGCGCAGGGATCATTTCGCGACGTGCGCTTTACAAGCTATCTCGCTACCGGAAGTCGGCATACGGACACCTATCTTGTGGGGGCCGCTGATGGAGAGGAATGGGTTGCGGAATCAAACGAAGTTAATAATACGATGGTGTCACGATTACAGTAATGCTAAGAAGCAAAAATCCTCGCCTGGGCGAGGATTTTTGCTTGGCTCCGGGACTTGGGTTCGAACCAAGATAAACAGCTTCAAAGGCTGCTGTCCTACCATTAGACGATCCCGGAATGTGGCCCAAGGATAAAGGGTTTTTCCGTGATCGTCAACGGGCGCGATTCCTGCGTATCCAGGCGAGAATGCTGGTGATCACGATCGCTCCGCACAGGTCGAGGACGAGATCGGAAAGGGTGTCTTCCAGGGTAATTCCCATGTACATGAAGCGACTTTGTAGATAAAACTCCCAAAATTCCCACAAAACACCAACCAATTCAGCCGTCGCGATGCATAAAAACCAGCGAAGCCAACGCGGGATCTCTGGCATGGCGCGCCTTCTGGTGAGCTCGACCGTTGCATTCCAAGCCACGAGCGCGATCGAGGCGCCGCCCGAAAAGTGGGCCACCATGTCCAATTGATACGCCTCGGGGAGAAAGATAACGCGGAGGATATGAAGGCTGACTACGAGCATCGGTGGCCAAAAAAGCGAAAGAAAAAGAGGCATAGCTGATCCGAGTATACAACAGGATGCGACTAGCGTATCTAATAGAGAGATTCTTTTCCCTATGTCCTACCAACTTCTCGGCTTCGAAGATGAGCGGCAACTGGTCACGACGTTTGCAAGAAAGCTCGGCGTTCCAGCGATCTTTGCTCTTGAGATGCAATACCGAGCGGGGGAGCTCACCGTGCGCATGCCGGAGATCTCGGCGAAGGAAGTGGTGCTCGTCGCCAACATTCACGAAGAGCCGCGCTACGCACTCCGCACGCTCTTCGTTGCTAAGGCACTTCGTCACACGGGTGTTCGTCGGTGCACGCTCATCGCGCCCTGGATCGCCTATGGCCGACAAGATCGCGTGCCACGTCCAGGTGAAGTCCCGGGTGGATTAGTGATAGGAGATATGTTGTCGCGGCTCTTCGATAAAATCATCACACTCGATGCGCATAGCCCTATGTTCGTCAGCGCCTTTCATCGTAAGCTCGCGAACGTATGGGCAGCGCCAGACGCGGCGTTTCGAAAGCAGCTTGGTCCGGTTGATGCGGTGATAGCTGCAGATCATGGAGCGTCGCGACGCGCTAAAGCTTGTGCCAAACATCTCGGAATTCCTTGTGTGATTTTAGAAAAAAAACGCAACGCTGAAGGGGTACAAACCACGCTCCTCGCGAAAGATATGAAGCGCATCGTCGGAAAGCAACTGCTGATCGTCGACGATATCTCTGATACGGGAGGGACGCTTGTGAGCGCATCAGCTATGCTGCGTGAGCATGGCGCAGAATCAGTAAAGGCGCTCGTCTCACATGTTCCGAGCCTCTCCGTTCTTCGTGAGCGCGTGGGCGGAGTGATTAAAGTCGAGGCATTCCACGACCACGTCACGCAAACGGTGCAAGGATGTGCTATCGACGCACTCATTCACCACATATAAAAAGGATCACAACGGTCGAAACGCGACATAGGTCACGGCACCGGCTTCATCGAGTCGGGTGCTATCGCGAAACGCTGCCACCATCTTCGGTTGCCCTTTGAGCCAGCGATGAATGGCGAGCCGCAACGTGCCGGTGCCACGTCCGTGGATGATCCTTACGATCTCCTCGCGATGGTGCCAGTGCACATGTAAAAACGCATCAAGTTGCCCAATGGCTACGTCGACGCTCGAGCCGTGCAAATCAAGCTCAAGCGCGCCACCAAGCTCGGCAGAAAAGAAAAGAGAATCAAGATGACGCATGGGAAAGGGGATGCTACGATAGAAGCCTATGGCACATCCGTTTGGCGAGCAAGGCCCTGACCAATTTGTCAGTGTGGGAAACGTAGAAGATTGGGTGGATCAGCAAGTAAAAGAGGTCAAAGTTCACAAGAAGCCGATGTCCGTTGTCCGCTTAGGAGAACGGTTCTTTGCGCTCAACAGCATCTGTCCGCATATGGGTGGCCCAATGTCCTGCGGCCCCGTCTCCGATGGCAAGCTCCACTGCCCATGGCATGATTGGGCGTTCGACATCGAAACAGGTAAGTCACCAAACGGCCACTGCCTCACGCGCTACCAAGTCAAAGTCGAAGAGGGCGAAGTAAAGGTCGGCTGGGTGGTGAAAGAATAGCACTATGAGCAAGCGCAAAATGCGTACAATCATCTTGATGATCCTGGGCATTCTTGCGTGGGGATATTCGCAATACCAGACCTCAAGAACTCCCGCACAGTCTCCGTCGCCGCAGCCGCTGATCGTCGATCACGCTACGCAAGTGCTACCGGCAGCATCGCCTTCATCCACGCAC
Source organism: uncultured Gammaproteobacteria bacterium (assembly GCA_964561355.1). Lineage (GTDB taxonomy): Bacteria > Patescibacteriota > Patescibacteriia > 2-12-FULL-60-25 > 2-12-FULL-60-25 > JAGOUY01. The sequence goes on along the minus strand of CAZLPD010000002.1, from coordinate 66,486 downwards.
ATCGTGACAAACGCGTTGGTGGTAAAGGTCGTCGACGGAGACACGATCGAAGTACGTATAGATGGAGGAAGTGAAATAGAAAAAATTCGTCTGTTGGGCATCAATACCCCAGAATCTGTCGATCCACGCCGCCCCGTCCAGTGCTTTGGTAAAGAAGCTTCAAAGTTCGCCAAACAACTCATGGAAGGAAAGCGCATCACCTTAAAAGAGGATGTCCAAGCCGACGATCGTGACAAATACGGTCGACTATTGCGCAACATCCTTCTCGAAGACGGTACAGACGTAAACGCCCTCCTCGTCAAAGAGGGATATGCCTATGCCTACGTCTCGTTTCCTCTCAACAAAGATCGCAAAGCCGAGATGCGCCGCCTCGAACAAGAAGCGCGCACCGCCAAACGAGGTTTGTGGAGTCCAGAGACGTGTGATGGGATGAAATGACACGTTCGACGTGTCATCCTGAACGCAACCTAATTTTCCTCGTCATTCTGAACGAAGTCCGACGTAGTGAAGAATCCCTCTCCCCTCCGATCGGTCGAGATCCCTCCTTCCGTCTAACTCCACTCGGGATGACAAATAAAGTATATGAGACTTTCCATCAGCCCCTTTCTCGCCCGTCTCCTCATGGCGATCGCGAGCCTCGTCGGCCTCTTCGCCTCCGCCTACCTTTTTTATACCTATATCTCCGGCGTACCGATCGCCTGTGGATCAGGCGAAGGATGCGAAATCGTTCGTCTATCCAAGTGGGCTTGGACATTCGGTATCCCACGACCACTCCTCGGTCTCGTCTTCTATGTCGGCCTCTTTGGGATACTAGTGGCACGTGTAGCCACTGACTGGCAATCGCGTTGGCTCTATCGTCTCACGATGCTTGCCGCGGCTGTTGGCTTTATCGAATCCGCCTTCCTCTTCGTTATCCAATGGCTCGACATTCGCGCCTTCTGTATCTGGTGCCTCACTTCAGCTTTGGCAGCAACCGTCATCGCGTTTGTCGCCTGGTTCGACCGCCTCGAAGATCCACGTCACGTCTCCGCCGAACGCGAGCTCAAAGCCTATTTCATCGCTCTGCTGGTCTTCGTGCCCATCGCCTTCGTAACCTTCGCCTACCTAATCCAGCCAAAAACAACGAACGTGCAAGAGATTTTGCAGAGCGCAAAGTAAAGATTCTAGGGTTTGTCCGTAAAAATATGCCGCACCACATCATCCACGTTAGCTTCGTGGATGAGAATATCATCAATAGGGAGTGCGGAAGACAGAAGATTGGCGGCCACACGCTTTGCCTCATCTCGAGGAATTCTTAGCGTGCATTGCGCGGAATTTATCTCATGAATATCGCCGTATCGTTCAAGCTCTTCTCGTGAAATGCCAGCTCCGTGAAAGGTGATTTGTAAGAGTTTAGACGGACTATGTTTTCGAATAAGCTCATTCAAATTCCCGTCGTACACAATCCCTCCGAGGTTGATGATGATAACGCGATCACAGAGTTCGCGAATATCATCCATGTAGTGAGACGTGAGGATGATGGTCGTTTTCTTTTTCTTATTGTACGTCTTTAAAAAATCACGAATATTCTTCTGCGCAACCACATCGAGTCCAATCGTTGGTTCATCCAAAAACAGCACCTTTGGATTATGAAGAAGTGCGGCAACAAGCTCGCATTTCATCCGTTGACCAAGAGAGAGTTTGCGGATGGGGATATCAAGAATGGTTTCAATCTGAAGCAAGGTAACAAGCTCATGAAGAGTTTGTGCGTAGACATCGTCAGGCACTTCGTAGATCTCCTTGGTGAGCACAAAGGATTCGATCGCGGGCAAATCAGAAACGAGCTGATTCTTTTGGCCCATAACGAGGGCAAACTGCTTTTGGTAGGCCTCCTCAAGGTCTGAAGGCGTGTGTCCAAGCACGGTCGCCTCTCCACTCGTTGGATGAAGGATACCGGAAAGTATCTTGAGCGTCGTAGTCTTGCCAGCTCCATTCGGCCCAAGGAACCCAACGAGCTCGCCCTGCTCAATATCGAAGCTAATATCCTTCACCGCATCAGCGTACAGTGTCTCACGATGAAAGAATGAACGCAGCGATCCCCATACCCCAGGGTGCTTACGATAGTACTCGTATTGCTTGGAGAGATGACGAACGTGGATAACAGACATAGGATTACATGCCAACGCCTTCGTATTTTACGAGGCCGCGTTTCCAGACAACGCGAATAAGCGCGTATAAGACGACGATCCACACAAGTTGTACGGCGATGCCCTGCGCGCCAACCCGCGGGTCAATTTTTCCAAGATAGATCTGAGCAGGAACAAAGAACGAGTAGGCAAAGGGGAGTAGGAAGCTGACACGGACAAACGTCGCGGGGAGAAGGCTGATGGGAAAATACCCACCAGAGAAGAACTGCTTGAGACGATCAACGGTCGTATAAATGCCATCCACTTCATCCGTCCAGAAAGCGATGAGGCCGACCAGATAAGAAATGAAAAGCTCAGTAACAAACGCTAGGGCAACCATGAGTGCAGTAAGCCCAACGATCACCGGGTCGGAATTCCAGATAAAGGTGTGAGAAAACGAAAGAATGAGGAGGGATTGAGAGACGAGGGAGATGAAGGAGACAAGAAGAATGCGCCCAACTTCTCGAGAAAGGACATAGTGAAAGTAGCGCATGGGGCGAATAAGATACATGGAAAGACGACCTTCCTTGATATCAATCGCGATGACATTTGAAAGAAAATTGCGGATGATCATGCGGAAAAAATTTCCAATCAGTACGTAGGTGATCATCTCGTTCTCGCTAAAACCCTTGATCCCCGCGTTGCCTCCGCCGCTATAGATCGCGCGCCACATGAGCACGAGAATCAAAATCTCCCCAAGTTCACCCACGCGGTAGGCAAAAATGGTAAAGCGATAAGCAAACGATCGTTGCCAAAAGGCATTAATAACGGCAAGAAACTTCTTCATGTGAGGCGATGGTACTGGGGAGAGCAAACCCCGTCAAAAACACATCGCCCACAAGTGGCGATGACTTGTGGGGGTAGGAGCGTCACGCGACGCGAGAGGAAGTTGTTCAGACGGAGGTGGGAGAGTGGTGGTGCTGGGGCGCATCGGGAGTCGAGCACACGAAACCATTCTGCGCACCGCGCACAAGGAGCGCGCCGCAGGTACGGCAGAAGAGTTGATGTGCGAGGATGTTCAGCCAGGTGCCGATCGTCTCGATAGGGAATTCAGGACGGTCGCTCCAGGTGCAGTGGATGCCTCGAAGTCCGGCGGTCCCGGTCTTCTTCCAGGCTGTGCCATCATACGCGAAGTGCACGGTGTGCGTGCCCACGTCGAGACGGTCGGTCACCACCATCTCGAAGGAGGCGCAGCCTACCCCGAAGGAGCCGGTCGGGCGGATACGGAACAGGCAGTCGAATCCTTGTTCGGCGAGAACGCCGCCGTGCATGGTGTACGAGAGCGAGTCTTCGTCGGGGCCAACGACCCCATCGAGCGGATAGATCTGTCCGCCCCACGCGTGGATCCATCCGCTCCATGCGGAGAGCATCCTCATTACTACGAGAAACGCCTCAGCCGGGCTACACCAATCTTGCTGCTGCATATTCGGAGCCTCCTTGCTCCTGCGTAATCAAAAACGACCACGCGCAGAGTGATTAGCAAAATAAGAGGCGGGGGTCAACTATATGTGCGCCTTCGGGATGACTATCTCTAGTGTTTATGGCGATGTTTACGGGGAGCGTGGGTAGAGGGTGGGCGAAGAAAAGGGTCTTGAGGGATGCGATGTGTCCAGACGCAGGAGATGAGCCAAGTGATAAAAATAAGCACGGATCCACAAGCAATGGTCCAAGTAGCGCCAAGAAATTGAAAAAAGCAGCCAGCGATCACGGGGCCAATAGCCCAGCCGAGATCGCGAGCTAGGCTAATAGTTCCCGCGATGAGCCCGTCTTCGGTGTGATCTTGGTCGAGATGATCAAGCCATGCCCAAAGGGAGACACTCGAGATCTCGTCACCTGTCGTGGCGAGAAAACCGAAGAGCAGGAAGATCCATCCAAAATCAAATCCGATCAAGAAAGCTGTAATAGCAAAAAGAAGGAGGCCCCAGAAGATGAGCCAGCGCTTACTCCATGTATCCGTGATCTGTCCAATGAAAAAGCCAGCGATCACAACGGCGAGGTCGAAGATGGCAAGACCGATGCTAAGCGTATGCGCTTGAATGCCGCGCTGGATCAAAAGAGGAATGATAAACCAGAGGATCGCGTAAAAGGTAGAGCTACTAAGCCCAGACAAAAGGAGGAGAGAGCTAGCAGGATTGAGTTTTTTTAACGAGCGAAACACGTGTCGAAGGAAGTGCCTACGAATGTAATAGGACTGGTGAGAGATCTTCTTTTGTTCGGCGAGAGTGGAGTTCTTGGCGGTGGGCACGAAGCAGAGAGCGAGAATAGCCATGATCAGCGCGCCGGACACGATAACACCCATGACAGGCACGGGTAGAGGAAGGACAAACGAGAGAGCCGCCATGCCGGCCACGGTGCCAGCAGACTGCGTGACATCTCGAGTGGCAAGGAATTTCCCCGCGGAAGAAGCGGGGGAGACGGTGAGAATGTATGCGTCTATGCCCGGGCGAAAAAAGAGCCATCCAAGGGTTGAGCCTATGAGGTTGATAGCGTAGGTCCAAGGATGGAGACCAAAGAGAAAAGAAAGGGGGCTGAGACAAAACAAGATCGTTCCAAGAAGAAGAAGTCGCGTGTATCCAAAACGATCCAAGAGGTATCCCGCAGGAACATCGAGGAGCATCTGCAGGAGTGATGAGGCGCCGATCACGACACCGACAAGCCAAAGGGGAAAGATGTGCTCCCCGAGGGTCGGGAGAAGCGTGTAGTGAAGCCCACCGCCGAGCTTAAACGCGAACGCAAAGGCCCACAAAGGAAAGAACGTGAGAAGGATACGGCGGACGGTGGCCATAGAATAAGAGGAAGTTTATCAGAGAAGGGTGGTCCCAGGAATGTGGCCGAATAAACGCAAAAACTCCCCCGTATTGGAGGAGTTTTTGTTGGTGCAGCGGCTGGGAATCGAACCCAGAACCTTGGGCTTAAGAGGCCCCTGCTCTACCGATTGAGCTACCGCTGCAGGCAGTTATAAAAACGTCGCTATAATAAGCCGCCTTCGCTTGCCTGTCAACCCAAAACTCGCTATGATCGCCCCTGCCACGCACCCCTGGCTCAGCGTTGTGATATCACCTGTCTTTTCTGCTCTCGTAGTTCAACGGATAGAACGCGAGCCTCCGAAGCCCGAGATCCAAGTTCGATTCTTGGCGGGAGCAGAAACGACAGGTGCGGAGCGAGTTAGCGCCTGTGGCATGGTCAGGCGTGTGTATTATCTAGAATGCCACTGGGCAATAAAGTAAATAAAAGACAACGCACCCCGGACGGACTCGCGGGTGGCGCTGCCGTTCCTAGGGTGCTTAGTAAGAAGAAGGAAGAATTTGTATGAGCAGCTTCACCGTCGCGGCTTGCTCGTTCCGCCAAGCGCGCTCCGTAGCTCCTCTTCGGTGAGGGGCCTACCTCGAGGAGGGGAGAGTACGCTCCTCGGACATTGATCCCACGGCCTCGTGAAGAGCGTGTCCTGAAGCCAGACGCCGAATGCCCTGCCTGTCGTGGTCGTGACCTTCACCACGTCGCCCCGATGGAGGAGAGCTAGCGCGTCTTGCCACAACCCTGTTTTCTGGCAACCGCCGATCCCGCAGGTGAGGTGCTTAGGCGCACCGACCACGGAATCCAGGTGTCCCCAGCTGTGAGGACTCCTCCCGTCAAAGCAAGTAATCCGCACAAGGGCGAGTTCTTCGTCCTCCTCCTGGGCGCGAGACAATCTCACGTGCCTGCGCAGGCGACCGTCGTATTGCGACCGGACGTCGAACAACGTGAACGATGCTTCTATGACACGGCGTTCGTCACCGACCTGGGTGACGATAGGAGGGAGGTTGGCGCACAGATTCACCTTCTCCGTGCGACTCTCTCGGCCGGTGGTCCCGAGAACGAGCACCCGATCCGGCCCGAGCTCAACTCCGGGCGTAAGGCCGCCCGATAGCCAAGTGTACGTCTTCACGTACTGCTCCTTTCCATGTTTCCTGTTGTGAGCGACGGTTTTTTGTGGGCCGAGAGTGGCTCATAAAACAAGGCGTAAGTCGCTTGGAAACGGAGGACTTAATCACAGAGAGATGAAGGTGTCAAGGTGCGCATGATAAAATAGTATGCGAGTGGCCAAGGTTACGTATAGTGAAAGTAAAATAACGTTTTAACTATGTTAAAAAGATAAAAGCCCGTATACTCCAACAATGAAGCATCAAAAAAAGCGGCGGCTGTACGTAGCGCTCTTGCGAGGGATAAACGTAGGCGGGAATAACATCATACGTATGAACGATGTGCGGGAGGTGTTTGAGGGCGCAGGGTATGCCAAGGTGCAAACCTATATCCAGAGCGGGAATATCTTCTTTGAGACGGGCGAGGAAGAGACGATCGAGCTGGAAAAAGATCTCGAAAAAATACTGACGAAAGCCTTTAACTATCAGGCCAGGGTAATCGTTCGTGCCCACGCCCAGATGCAGGAGGTGATAAAACACATCCCCAAGAGCTGGGAGAATGATCATGAGCGAAAACACAACGTGCTCTTTTTGCGAGACGCGATCGACACGAAGGATGTTTTAGAGGGGCTCACGCCAAAAGAAGGGATAGAGGAGGTCACGTATCATCCAGGTGTGCTCTATTGGGCGGCGAATACGGGTGATATCACGCAGACGTCGATGATCAAGCTTTCAAGGAAGAGCATCTATCAAGAGATGACGGTGCGGAATCTAAACACGACCAAAAAGATTGGCGAGATCATGGAAAAAATATCAAAAGAAGCATAAAAAAATCCTCCCGCGCTGGGAGGATTTTTTGGTGCGTTCGGATTTACTTACAGGCCTGTGTAAGAGTGAACGCTGCTTGGTTGGAAGCCATGTCGGAAGGGGAGAGGACGTGGAGTCGTACCCAGCCGGCGTAGTTCGTGCCGCTCAAAGTCCAGGACTCGGAGGCAGAGTACGTGCCAGCCTTCTCGGCGGCGATGACGGTCTCTGGAGAGACGACGCCATCACTGCGTTCCCAGCGGTACACGATCTTGGTGGCACTATCCGTGGTGATGCTGCCCTGAAACTGGAAGCTGTAAGCACCACAGATGTTGGCATCTTGCTTGCTCATCATACCGACAAGCGCGCTCACCTTTGTGCCGGAGGCAGCAGAGGAGGAACCGCTCGTATCAGACTTCGTCTCAGCCGGTTTTACATCAGCCGATTTTGTGTCTGTCGTGGGAGGCGTCGTGGTCTTTGACGTGCTGCCACAAGCTTCGATCAAGTTGAAGTCAGCCTGCGACTGCGTCATGTTTGGCGAGATGATCATGAGACGAACCCAACCGGCGTAGGTGGAGCTGAGGTCCCAAGTCGTGCTGATCGTTTTTGTGCCAGGACCGTAGAATGTGACGGTCTCTGGGCTGCTAGCGCTCCCATCGCTGCGAAGCCAGTAGTATTTTACGGTTCCAGCGGCGCCGTAGGTGATGGTTCCCGTGAAGGTGTAGCGGTAAGCGCCACAGGTGTTCACTTCGGCCTTTCCATCAACGAGCAAGCGAGCATCGGCCTTGGCGTCGCCGGTTGCGGGCGTGTTGCTTGGTTGTGGCGTCGTCGTACCCTGACATTGAATTTTGAAGTCAGCACGATCGGAAGTGAAGCTGTTTGGGCTCGTGATGACGTACTTCACCCAACCAGAGGAAAAGGCGGCGGAAGAAGCGGAGAAGGTTCGCTGATCCTGGGCGTAGGTTGCGCCAGCAGCATCCGTATCGGCGACGATCTCAGGAGAGGTGACACCGTCTTGATAGACGAAGTGACCAACTGTGCGGCCAACACCGTTTGTGTAGATACGTGCGCGAGCCGTGATCTTTTGCGAGCAGGTGGATGCGTAGTCGGAAGCAGTATCAAGGTTGATGCTGGTGACCGCGAATCCAGTTGGTTTGGTGGAGGTGTCTTTTGAGGTCGTGGTTCCATCGGTGCTCTTATCCGTGGAAGATGTGTCCGTGGCAGGGACTTCTGAGTAGTCATCAGCTTTTACACCACTAATACAGTCATCCATGTTGCTCACGAACTGTTGGCGAGCATCATCGCGGCTTTGTGTGAAGGTTTCCTCAGCTTGCTTGCGGGTAGCATTCCAAACGGCGCTCAGCGTGACGCGATCGCGGGTGCTCGCGTAGAGACGTAAACTGCGTTCTGCGCGTGTAAGAGCGGTGTTGAGAGCTTGAAACGAGACGGTGCGGTCGGACCAGCGTGTCAGCGCGTCTTGTTCGGCCTGATCATCGAGACGTACGTAGCTATCAATAGCTACGCCGACATCTTTCGTGAGACCGCCGTTCTGAGTCTTGGCGAACTGATTGATAGCTGCATCGAGCTGAGCGCCAGCTTGAGCAAGCGCGCGTTCCGTAAGAGCGCGACGTGCAGGGCGAGCCGCATTCAAGCGGAACCCAACCTGGTGCTTCCACTCATTGATGATGGATCCTCGTAAAGCGAGGACGGCCGCATCAAGAGAAGACTGATACGTCGGAACGGTCGTCTCGCGACAGCTCATGATAAGATCCTGAGGATCTTGAGGAGCGGCTGCGTCTACAGGGGTCTGAGCAAAGACCGGACCAGCGAGAAGAACGCTGAGGGTCAAGCCAGAAACAAACGAGGTAAATCGTGTATGCATAGCATGGAAATGAATAAAGTATGAAGAGTATATCATACGAGCACACACGGAGCCGTGTTTTGGGCAAGATGCGGCCATCTGTTGTCAGCAAAGCTTTCGTTCGCTAGTCTCAAAGAACTATGTTCACCATTCACGCAAAAGTGGGTGCCGCTTGGGAGCAAACTGCCGATCTCCTCATTGCATTCCATCCGCAAAAAACCACGGTTTCTTCAAACACTGCCTTCGCGGAAATGGACGCGCTCTTTGAAGGAAAGCTCGCAGACCTTCTTAAGGAAGAGAAATTTGAAGGAAAAGCTAACGAAGTCTCGGTGCTTCCAAGCTTTGGGTATCTAAAAGCGAAAAAAGTCTTATGCCTCGGTATGGGCGACAAGGCGAAGCTCGATCTAGACGCGTTTCGCAAGCTAGGCGCCCAAGTTGCAAAGCGAGCGCATGCCCTCAAAGCAAAAACCCTCGTGATCGCCTGGCCGACCATTGCAACCAGCGAGTCCGCACGCGAACGGGCGGAGGCTTTTGCAGAAGGATTGTGGTTGGCTTCTTACACGTTCCACGAATTTAAGGGCACGCTCAATGAGACGCAAATCAAAGAAGCGCACAAAGTGGAGCACATCACTATCTATCAAGAAGAACGCGCAAAACACGCAGCCATCGAACGTGGAATCGAGGAAGCGAAGGTATTTGCCGAAGCCACGATGCTGGCGCGCACCCTCGTAAACACGCCCTCAGGACACATGGCGCCCGCTGACATGGTCCGCGTTGCCGAAACGATCGCAGCCTCGAGCAAGCGCATCTCGCTCGAAGTGTTGTCCGCAGAAAAAATGAAGGAGTTGGGGATGGAGGCGGCGCTGGCTGTTGGTCGTGGCTCAAACCACGCACCGATGGGCGCACATCTTATTTATCGTCCAGCAGGAAAAGCCAAAAAACGCATCGCGCTCATCGGCAAAGCAGTTACCTTCGACTCTGGTGGACTTTCTATCAAACCCGCAGACGGCATGATGACGATGAAAATAGACATGGCCGGCGCCGCAGCCGTGCTGGGTGTATTTCAAGCCTTGCCATCTCTCGAGCTTGATATTGAAGTGCACGGAATCTTCTTGGCGGTAGAAAATATGCCATCAGGAGACGCCTACCGTCCCGGTGATGTGGTAAAAGCGATGAACGGGGTGAGCATCGAGGTGCTAAACACAGACGCCGAAGGTCGCGTTACGCTCGCAGACGCGCTGTCCTACGCCAACACGTTTGAACCAGACGTGATGATCGACCTCGCCACACTCACGGGTGCGTGTGTGGTGGCATTGGGCGAAGAAATATCCGGTCTCATGACCGTCGACCAAAAGTTAAGCGACAAACTCCTCGCAGCCGCAAAAGAGGCGGGGGAGGGTCTCTGGCCGCTTCCGCTGTACGAGCCTTACAAAGAACTCATTAAATCCAAGGTGGCAGACATTAAAAACATTGGCGGCGGTCGATCCGGCGGCGCACTCACAGCAGGACTCTTCTTGCAGCACTTCGTCGGCAAGACGCCATGGGCACACCTCGATATCGCGGGTCCTGCCTACGCGGAAAAAGAAACGCGTCCCGACACACCATTCGGCGGAACGGGTCACGGTGTACGCACATTGTTGCGCTACCTACAGTCGCTGTAGGGATGGGTTTCAAACCCGCTAGCACGGTGTGAGGGAGACGATATACACACCCTGTCTGACGCGCTCACCGAGAATGTGCTATACTCAGCGTATCGTTTTTTCGCTTCGAACTTTCTATGAAGATTAAAGTCTATTCCACGCCAACCTGTCCGTACTGCAAGTTAGTAAAAGATTATTTGCACGATCAAAAGCTTCCCTTCGAAGATATTGATGTAGCTGCAAACGGCGATGCAGCCAAAGAGATGGTCAAAATCTCCGGGCAAATGGGTGTCCCCGTTGTCGACGTAAACGGACAAATCATCGTAGGGTGGAACAAACAAGCACTCGAAGACGTGTTGCAGCACCAAAAGCACGCCCTCGCAGCATAGAGCGTCACAGAAAAAAAGACCGTGGATTTCCACGGTCTTTTGATTATTGTCTTACGCCTTCCCGAGGGTCTTCTCTCCTGGTGTCCACTCCATTGGACAGAGGTCACCACTCTGAAGCGCTTGCACGACGCGAAGCACTTCCTTCACGGAGCGGCCAACGGAGCCGGAGCTGATCAAGGAGTACTTCACGACGCCTTCTGGGTCGATGATGAAGAGTCCGCGTTCTGCGAGACCATCCTGCTCGTTGAAGACTTGGTAGTCGCGAGAGACTTGGTGCGTGTTGTCAGCAAGGATAGGATACTTTACCTCTGCAAGATCGCGCTCAAACCAAGCCTTGTGGCTCCATTCCGAATCCGTCGAGGCGGCAAGCACCTCACAGTTCAATGCCTTGAATTCAGCTTCGTGCTGCGAGAATCCCTTCAATTCCGTTGGGCAGATGAAGGTAAAATCGCGTGGGTAGAAGAAGAACACGAGCCACTTGCCTTTGTAGTCCGAGAGGCTGATCTTTTTAAAATCACCCTGATGGTACGCCGTAATATTTGCGAACGCAGGTGCTTTGATGCCAACTTGAATCATAGTGAGGAGAGGTTATTTTTTAGCAGCGTCGTAAAGAGCGCTCGCCTTTGCCCAGTCGAGGTGTTTCCACCATTCAGCGATGTAGGCTTTGCGATCGGAACCGTAATCGATGAAATAAGCGTGTTCGTAGACATCGAGCACGAGCACGGGCATACATCCCCAGATGCCGCCTTGGTTGTGCGTATCAGAAGTGTATGTGCGTAGGGCCTGTTCGTGTGTATCCCAGCAAAGCACAACCCATCCACGCGCGGCCATGCCACACGCAGAGAAGTAGTTCAGAAAGTTTTCGAGCGAGCCGTATTGAGCGGTGAGCGCCTCAACAAGCGATCCTGTTGGGGTTCCGTTGCCACCCAACACGTCAAAATACCACTCATGAAGGTATACGCCGTTCACGGCAAACGTTTCGCCATCTTTGAGCGCGCGCAACTCTGAGTAAGACTGGTTCGCACTTGAGACATCGCCGCCATGAGAAAGAATAGACAGCTTCTCGCCGATCTCGTTCTTTTTTGCGACGTAGCCTGCGTACAATTTATCATGATGGATGGTCAGAGTTTTCTCCGAGATGCCATCGAGTCCACCTGTAAAAGGTAGAGGTTTTGCTTCGGTTTTCATAGAGAATAGAGATGAATCAACCAGTAGACCTGGCAGATATTCTATACGCTACAAACCAGTTCGTGTCCACGCTCCCTCTGTCGTCCAAGGCTGAACGAGAAAGGTGGCGACGCATGAGGATCATGCGTGAGGAGGAAGGTGCGGTGGTTGTGGGTCGGATCAGTGAGTCGGGGCGTCGACGAAGAAGATGACGATGTCGCCAGGTCGCGCGATGTTCGCGCCGCCTTGGTACGCGAGCGCCGGCTCGATCTCGACGCTGTAGCAGACGGTGGAGGCCGTGTCGGAGCAGACCGTCATCTCGGTCGCGCCGACGGTAAAGGCATGGCTCGTTCCGTCACCGGGGACGGTGCAGTGAAGCTCGAGTCCGAGCTCGCCCATCGATGCGAGCGTGACAGGCCATTCGCAGGCCTCCACCCAGGGGGTGTGGTTTGGAATGCACCGCTGAGCGAAATCCGTCGGGGCTCCACCAGCAAGTGTGAGCTCGCAGCGAAACCCGAGTCGTTCGTACTCCGCCCGCGAGGGGACTGCGAGATGGTTCTCGTCCGCGCCCCAGCGAACCCAGAACTTGGCGCTCACACGAAGGCGGTTGACGATCGGCACACGCAGGACGATCTGCCGCGTGTACCAGGTGCTTTCGCCCCGAGCGAGAGAGGCTCGGAAGACATGCGCACTGGGCAGATTGCTAAGTGTCCACGTGTTGGGCGTCGACGGCAGCGACTCCCAGGATTGCACAGGCGCGTCGGGGGTTGCGACGCATGCCGTGATGAATGCGACGACGATCATTGAACGTCTCAACTCGGTCCTCCTCTTGTTGCGAACCGTGGGCGGCAGGATGCCCATATTTTTACATCCTGTCAACGCTCGACAGCCGTTTTCTGACCGCGTATTCTAAAGGAAATATGTCTTCACGCTTTGCGTTGGTTGGGATACTGGGCGCCGCACTCGTGCTATTCGGCGTGGGTTGTAACCCGTCGGGGAGTGCGCCTAGTGGGGCAAATGCCGCCGCGGAAACGCTCACAAGCCGCCTCATCTTTGCAAATGGCGACGCACTCGATGTCGGTCAAACGTTCTTCGGTCTTGGCGGCTTGCCGTCATCGATCTGGAAGGGGCAAGAGCTCGAACGCTCCGTCACAATCGACGCCTATCAGCCAGAGCGTTACGCCTCGCTGTCATGGAAGGCGGAGACCGATCAAGAAACCGAAGCCTCGGCAAAAGCCCGCAGCGACTACGAAAAAACCATCGCCGATCGCAAGCGCGGCGATGTCTACCCACCTCCACCAGCGGTAAACATAGAAACAGTCACTGCTCGTGGCAGTGTGAACGATATCGATCTCCAAAACAGCCAAACCTTGTCGCTACCAGCGTACTGGACGCCAGGTATCGTCACGCTCAACGGTTCGCGCAGCGGAATCTGGCTCTCGCAAAACGCCTATCGTGAGCTGGTCAACACCACTTCGACGGATGTCTACTTTGATGTCACGACGCAAGCAGCGGGAGACCTTCTGAGCTCATCCAAAGAGTGGGCGGACGCCGTAAAGCGTCTACGTAACGAAGAAGTGAAGGCAACCGAAAAACAAGATCCAGCCCGTCTTGTCCGCGAAGGAGAAAAGATTGAATGGCCTCTCACGATCAATGATCAACCACAAATCGTAAAAGCCTGGCGAGCAAAAAACGCCTTTGGTGAATTGATCATCCTCGCAAATCAAGAAAATCCTCTTGTGCTCAAAGCAACGGTGAACCCTGTGTTCCCAAGCGTAACGAGCGCGGCCCAAGGATCCATCGATTGGAACAAGCTATTCGGCTACGAAGTCAAACGCATCAAGAGCGCCGCAGCAAAATAACAGCAGATCGGCCCTATCCTTGCTGCGCCACACGCATCATCCACTTAGGGTCTACGTCTACGTGTAATTCAAGATACAGGCGTCGGTTGGTGCCGGACTCCCATTCTTCGCGTACAGCGCTTCCGATTTGCTTAAGCATGCTTCCAGCTTTTCCAATCACCATGCGCTTGTAGCGCTCGTCAGACGTGAACACCGTCGCCGACGCGTACATAAGTTCTGGTGTGCGTTCTTCGAGGGACGTCACTTCGACATGAATGGAGTAGGGGACTTCTTCGCGAAGAAGAAGAAAGCACTTTTCACGAATAAGCTCGGCAAGCCAACGTGGGTGGGTAAGATCTGTGCGCTGTTCCTCGGGGTAGTGCGCCTCTCCTTCGGGAACGATCGCAAAAAGCGTGTCGATCAAACGATTGGTGTCAGTGCCACGCAAAGCCGAAATCTCGAGCGTGCTCAATTGTCCAACATCGATATCACGAGCGTTATCCAAGTGGGGGCGTTGATGTTCGCTCAAATCCGCCTTGTTGATCACGACAACGATCGGCGTAGAGAGTGCGCGCAACATCTGCTGAATCTTCTCTTCCTCAGGTCCGAACTCGCGAGCAGGATCAACCACGTAGACGATGGCATCAATCCCTTCGAGCTGTTGACTCACAAGTTCGTTCAGATGCTGTGAGAGAATGTCCTTCTTTCCCAAAAACACGCCAGGCGTATCTACAAACACAAGCTGTCCGCGTGGTTCGCTGAGCACGCCGCGCACGGGCATACGTGTCGTCTGAGCCTTTGGCGTAACGATAGCAACCTTCGTGCCAACAAGGGTGTTAAGCAGCGTCGATTTTCCTACATTTGAACGGCCGACGAGTGTCACGAATCCGGATTTTTTTGAGGTGGTCATATTTGAGATGGTCATATAATAATATAGTAGGCGTCTCCCGTTTGTCATCCCGAGTGGAGTTAGACGGAAGGAGGGATCTGGACCGGTCGAAAGGCCACGAGATCCTTCACTGCGTCGGACTTCGTTCAGGATGACGAAGTAGGTGTGCGAACAAGCTTCACTACCACTTCTACATGCGGCGTCTGCGGAAAGAGGTCGAGCGCCTCCATCGCTTCAACGCGGTAGATTGTCTTCAGTTGCTTAAGTTCTTCGACGAGACGTCGGTAGTTGCACGAGACGTAGACGAGGACGGGCGGACGTTCTTTGAGCAATGTTTCAAGGGCGCGTGGATGAAGGCCTGAGCGTGGAGGATCAATGATCACCGCATCAGGATGAAGTGCGTCCCACTGCAGGTTCTCCGTTGGTCCAGCGGCAAACGTGGCACGATCTTGCACGCCGTTTGCGATGGCGTTCTGCGTAGCAAGCTCGATCGCATGCGCATCAAGTTCATGACCGTACACCCGTGCTCCGTTCTTCGCGCAAGCGATGCCAAAGAACCCAGAACCGCAGTAAAGATCAAGAACATCCTTCTTCCCTTCAAGGTGCTTCAGAACGGTATCTTGAAGCTTGGCGGCCATGTGAGTGTTGGTTTGGAAGAACGAATTCGGATGTACGAGGTACACAATCCCATTCACCTCTTCGCGAAGATACTCATTCCCATGCATCAACGTCAGCGTCTTCGCGAGTGATACATCGGTAATCTCTGGATTCTCACCAAGATAAAGGGTTGTCGTAAGTGGTGAGAGTATCGCGATAAGATCCTCGCGCGCCTCCTTCGAAATCGCCTCTGCATCTTTGACGATCAAGGTCACCATTCGTTCACGTGTGTTGCGACCAAGTCTGATCACGCAGTAGCGCATGAGTCCGGTGTGTCGACGCGCATCCCACGGAGCGAGCGCATGTTTCTTCATCCACGTTCGAACGAGAGCCAGAATCGTCGGCGTCTCCTCGTCGAGCAAAAGACAGGTGCTGAGATCAAGATAGCGATTCCAACTCCCGTACTCCTTGAGTCCAACCTCGCCTTGCCATCCGATCACGTAGTCCATGCGGTTGCGGTAGTGGAGCGTATCAACCGACGGCATGACGCTCGAAACACGCTCCTCGTGTCCAGCCTCCGCGAAGGCTTGGTTGATCTTCCGCGCCTTAAGCGTGAGTTGAGCTTCGTAGCTCATGTGCTGCCAAAGACAGCCTCCGCAAACGCCGGCGTGTGGGCAGGGCGCTTTGATGCGATCCGTAGACGGAGTGGTGATCGTTTCCAATCGCCCAATCCAGTCGCCCTGATCGCGTTTTACGAAGGTTGCGTCGACATCGTCTCCCGGCATGGAGAACGGAATAACGACAGAACGTGTCTGACGCGCGTCGTGAGGAAGGGGATAGATAAAAAGGCCCCGTCCCTTCTCATCGACGTCTGTAATCTTGCCTTGGAGGTGATCGCCAAATTTCATGTCCGGAGCGTAGCCGGAAACGGGGGATTGGTCTAGTGTTTACGGTGACAGACGCTCGTTCGTGTGTTACACGATACACATGCGCGAGCTTCAATTGATCGCCCACGACATCCGTTCTCGAGAGAACGTTGGTTCGTTATTCCGCACGGCGGATTCCTTGGGTGTGGCCAAGATCTGGCTCACGGGCTACACACCAGCCCCGCCAGACGAAAAAATCTCCAAAGTGGCCCTGGGAGCAGAACGCGCCGTCCCGTATGAGCAGGTGACGGATATTTCCGCTGTATTTGAACGCCTCAAGACAGAAGGGATCCCCGTCTACGCCCTAGAGATCACGAAGGACGCCATCGACCTTGCGGACTTCGCGCCACCGGACCAGATAGCGCTCCTCCTCGGAACAGAGACAACGGGTATTCCGCCATCGCTTCTTTCGCGTACACAAGGAGCGATTAAAATTTCCCAAAAAGGTATCAAAGAATCCATGAATGTTGCTGTTGCAGCAGGCATCGCCAGCTTCACGATCCTGAAAGCATAGGTTTATGCGTATCCTGCTTGCTGTTCAGGGAACCGGAAACGGACACATTAGCCGCGCACGCGATGTGCTTCGACATCTTCGTGAACACGGGGAGGTCGACACGCTGGTAAGCGGTCTACACTCCGAAGTAGATCTCGGCGAACCATGGACATATAAGTTTACGGGCTTAGGATTTTTCTTTGGTAAAAGTGGTGGTATTGATTATGCGCGTACCATCCGCGGCCTCCACATTCCACGGTTCATCAAAGAGCTCCGCCATTTTCCTGTCGACAAGTACGACCTCGTGATTAGTGACTTTGAGCCTATCAGCGCCTGGGCGGCTCAACTTCACCACGTGCCTTGTGTGGCGATGAGTAACCAAGCTGCCTTCCTTTCGCGCAAAACGCCTCGTCCACCAGGAGCTCCGAGCATCGCCGAGCTTGTGCTCCGGTACTTCGCGCCAGGAAGTGAGTCTGTCGGTTTTCACTTCGAGCGTTACGATAGCTTCATCCACACGCCCATCATTCGCGAAAAGGTCCGTTGTCTTACGCCGCGCCGAGGTCGACATGTCACCGTCTATCTCCCTGCTCACGATGAGCGCGAGTTCATCGGATCGTTGGGGCGTATTCGTGATTTAGAGTGGCAGGTGTTTTCCAAGCACATCCGCACGCCATACGAGCAAGGCCATATAAAAGTATGGCCGGTAGAGACAGAACGGTTTTTAAAAAGCATGGAAGGATCGTTGGGTGTCATTACCGCCGGTGGATTTGAGACATCGGCGGAAGCGTTGTTTTTAGAAAAGAAGTTGCTCGTCATCCCGATGCATGGTCAGTACGAGCAACTCTGCAATGCAGAAGCGCTTCGTCGCATGGGCGTGGCGACGCTGCCAGAAATCAAGCCCGACTTCACGGAGCGTGTAGAATCTTGGCTTACCAACGACGAGGTAATTAAGGTAGACTATCCAGACGAAACGGAGATGATCGTTGCGGATATTATTCGGCGTCACAAAACAAAGGAGTGAGGTATGCCTATTACTCGAAAAATTCCTGTAGCTCGTGTGGGAGAGGTGGCGGTTGGCAGTACAAAAAGTTTTCGCTTCGGCATAGGACAGGGGATCGTCTACAACGATGGAGGCGTGCTCAAGGCGTTTGTGAACAAATGCACGCACATGGGTGGACCAGTGGAGCTCAAAACAGTCGATGGCGCACCCACATTCCGCTGTCGCTGGCATCAAGCAGACTTCAATCCTTCAACGGGGGAGGCGGTCAAAGGCCAGGCACCAGCAGGAACGATGCTGACATCTATCGAATTGATCACGGAAGGCGATCAGTTATTTGCGATGCTTAATCTTCCTGACGACCCATTTTCTTTCTAACTCCGCATGCTTCGATTTCTCTCGCGACTCTTTCATCGCCAAACCGAACACGTCACGTCGGCGGCAGCTCTGCTCGGTGTAGCGTCACTCTTGTCTCGAGTGATTGGTCTCTTTCGTGATCGATTGCTCGCCGCTCACTTCGGCGCTGGAAGCACGCTCGATGTCTACTACGCCGCCTTCCGCTGGCCGGATGCACTCTACAATCTCCTCATCGTTGGCGCGCTTGCTGCAGGCTTCATCCCGGTCTTCAGCGAATGTCTCGAGCACGAAGGTGACGAAGCCGCTGCGCGCCTCGCTGGTCGCGTTCTCTCGCTTACGGCCTGCACGATGATGGGTGTTTCTCTGGTGCTCATTTTGGGAGCGGGGCTCATCGTGCCAGCTACCGTGTCCGGATTCTCGCCGGCGCAGATAGCAGAAACAGTCGTCCTCACAAGAATCATGGCGCTCTCGCCGCTGCTTCTCGGACTCTCAGCGGTCATGGGCGGTGTCCTACAAGCAACCAAGCGATTTGCTGCATTTGCGATCGCTCCTATGCTCTACAACATAGGAATTATTTTCGGCATCGTCTGCCTCGCACCGGCCTGGGGCGTTCGTGGAGTTGCGGTTGGCGTGGTGCTGGGCACGGCGCTTCACCTGTTGGCGCAGGCTATCCCGGTATTCCGAACACGCACGTTGATACTCGACCGACCAACCTACCGTGAGCCACGCATTCGCCGCATGCTCTCACTCATGGGGCCACGCACCGCCGGGCTCGCCATCACACAGCTCAACCTCATCGTCCTGTTGGCACTGGCCTCTTCACTCTCGGACGGATCCGTATCCGTCTTGGCATTCGCAAACAACGTGCAAAGCGTTCCACTGGGTCTCGTTGGTATTTCTTTTGCTGTCGCAGCGCTTCCAGCTCTTTCTCAAGCCGCCGCCCGACGTGATACCGGCGAAACAACGCGCCTTGTAACAACCATCGCTCGCCAAGTCCTCGTGCTCGTCATTCCAATGGCGGCTTGGCTCATCCTGTTACGTGCGCAAGTCGTGCGTCTTCTTCTTGGGCAAGGCGCCTTCGATTGGGACGACACGATCCGCACCGCCATGCTTGTAGGTTGGTTCGCGATCTCCCTTCCTGCACAAGCGCTCGTGCCACTCCTTGCTCGCGTGTGGTACGCCTATCAAAACGCCTGGGTGCCATTCGGGGTGGGAGTGATAGCAGAAATCATCAATGTAAGCGCCGCTCTCATTCTTCGGCATTGGTACGGGGCGAACGGTCTTGCGATCGCATTCTCCCTCGCCTCGATCGTGCAAGTGATCGGTCTTGCGTGGTTTCTGCGTCATCGTGGACTTCTGGAACGCGCACCACTTTGGCCGGGTGGATGGAAAGTGTGGGTAGCGCTCGTGCTGAGTCTGGGGAGCGGGTACGTCGTACGTCAAATCGTCGGCACGGTGTTTCCGTTGCATGTCGCTTGGCAGGTGCTCCTGCAAGGAGGGGCTTCCGGGCTTATGTGCGGGATCGTCTACGGAGTCACGGCGCACCTGTTGCGATTGGAAGAGTGGCAAGCCATCGTGCATGTATTTACCACGCGGTTATGGAGCAAATTCAAACGAGAAAGTATTGATGCCACCGAAAGTAGCGCATCTTCCATGTAGGCCTGTAACATGTTTTCGTGTCGGCTGTATGATCTAGCATAGCCCTTGAAGGGCTCATGATTTTCCCTCACTATCCTAATTACTATGAAAAAATCCCTCACCTCACTTACCGCGGCTAGCATGCTCGCCACGACACTTCTTCTGCCTGCATCAGCCTTCGCAGAAGGGGCAGCCCCTGTAGCTACAGCAGCGCCTATGCCGGTTCCTGCGCAGTGCATGGCTCGCGTCTCGGACCGCGAAGCACAAATGGCACGCACGAGATCAGACGCTGATGCTCGTCTCGAGCGATCTCGTAGCGATCAAGACGCCCGTCTAGCTGAACGTCGCGCAGCCGCGGACACAGCCACCGAAACCCGGCGCGCAGAAGCAGACGCCGCGATGATGCAGCGCGAAGCCGCTCGTGATGCAAAAGCTTATAAATCCGAGGCTCAGCGCCAAGCCGTAGAACGCTATCGTGCGACCATGAGCATCGCCATCCAAAACCGCCGCGATGCGCTAAACCAATCATTACAAGCCTTCCGTCAGGCACAGGGTCAGGCCCTAAACGCCCGCCGCTCTAAGGTCGACGCAGCCGTCACGGCTCGTCGTTCCGCGGTCGACGCTGCTCTAGCTGCTTGGAAAAGCGGATGTGCCTCAACAGACAAAACCCAACAGCGCGTAGTCATGACCACCTTCCGCACGGCAGTACATAATGCCGAGCAGGCCTATCGTAACGCCGTTCGCGTAGCGATGAGCGCCTACAACGTAAGCATGCAACAAGCCCAAGGCCTTCGCCGCGGAGCAGAACAACAAGCCCGCACCCAATACCAAGCCAACGCCAAAACCGCCCGTGAAGCGCTTCGCCAGGGGTTAAAGGCGGCGAAATAGTCATCCCGGCAGATCTATATATTAAAACCCCTCCGGTCGTGCGGAGGGGTTTTAATAATACTTGAAAGCCCGATGGTTCATGCACTCAAGTATGGAGTCCTGTCGAGCGACGAGGACGAGAGGAAGGGGCGACTAGCGGCGTTTAGCGCGGGTTCACAGAAATCACAATCCTGTGCAGGAGAGCAGCGAGGAGCGGGGCCGCGGCCTTTGCCTTAGCAACGTTCTCTTCGTGCGAATGACCATCCTCATCGTTGGTGACGAAGTTGACCGAGAGCGCGCGATGACCCTTGTGGGTCGACCAGTACGCGACCTCCGGCAGAGTGCTCATGCCTACGCAGGTGCATCCAGCCTCGAAAAGGTGATGCTTGTTGTAAGGGCCCTCGAAGTTGGGTCCCAGGAAGAAGGCGTACCCACCCTCGATTGTGCGGAGGTGCATGCCGGTAGGCCCGTTCGGAAGCGGTCGCATAGCGATCGTGCGGAGTCGGTCATCCAGAATGGCATCCGGGGCGCAGAACTCTCCGGTAAACAGAGCGAGGCGCAGGCTCGAGGGGGCGAAGAATCCGTTCGCTACCACGATATTCCCCACGGCCGCTCGATTACCGAGCGCACCGACCGCAGCGGTTGTGATGAGCGTCTTCGCGTCGAGGTAGGCAAGGCACTCGATCACGATCCTCCACATGAGGCTCGCGCCAGGCGTGGAAGCCTCTTCGTTGAGGT
The DNA here is from genome assembly GCA_964561355.1 of uncultured Gammaproteobacteria bacterium. GTDB lineage: Bacteria > Patescibacteriota > Patescibacteriia > 2-12-FULL-60-25 > 2-12-FULL-60-25 > JAGOUY01. The sequence goes on along the minus strand of CAZLPD010000002.1, from coordinate 45,218 downwards.
GGATGCGACCGCGTAGCACGATCGCTGGCTGTGAACCGATGTACCCGAATGAGATGCTGCGCCTGTGTCCGTGCAGGTCTTCAAGTCCTCGCAAGAACCAGAACCTGGAGAGGGGAAAGGTAATCTCGTGCTCGATCTCGAGCGTGTCGCCCCAGCCCGTGCCAAGGATGATTGCCACGGCTTCCTGGCAGTGTCGTCCGAACACTTCGCCGAGGTCGGTAGCCATGGTGAGAGCACAATGCTCAACGAACTTCCTCGGTCCGAGGATCGCGATCATGGCCGCGCGAAGGACTGAATAGGCGAGCTTGGCGAGAGACGTACCGATGTTCATGGTTTACACAGACTCCTTCTGCCCGTAGGCATGGGCAATGTAGGACGCTCTTCCGCGAACCGTCAATGCCAAGCCGCCTTGCTTATCTCGCGGTTTTTCGGCATTCTAGCCGCCATGGATCAAGCAAGTATTCGCAATTTCTGCATTATCGCTCACATTGACCACGGCAAGTCGACCCTTTCCGACCGTCTTTTGGAGATCACGGGGACGATTGAGAAGCGTAAAATGAAAGAGCAACTACTCGACACGATGGAGCTCGAGCGCGAACGTGGTATCACGATCAAGCTTCAGCCAGCGCGCATGTCATACAAAGCGCAGAATGGCGAGACGTATGAACTAAACCTCATCGATACACCAGGTCACGTCGATTTTACGTACGAAGTTTCTCGTTCACTCGCAGCTGTCGAAGGCGCCGTCTTACTCGTCGACTCGACACAGGGTGTGCAGGCACAAACCATCGCCAACCTCTACCTCGCCATCGAACAAAATCTCACAATCATTCCCGTCCTCAACAAGATCGATCTTCCGAACGCCGACGTCGAAAAACGCGCGGCAGAACTCATGCATCTTATCGGCTGCAAGCGCGAAGAGATTATTTGTGCATCCGGGAAAACAGGTGTGGGTGTCGACCTCATTCTCGAGCGTGTCGTGCGCGATGTCCCGCCACCATCCGGAAACAGAGAAGCGCCATTTCGCGGCATCATCTTCGATTCCAAGTACAGCGACTACCAAGGCGTAATCGCCTACATTCGTTGCGTTGATGGCGTGCTCACGAAGCAAACACCGATGCACTTCATGGCAACGGATACACCGGGCCAAGCACTCGAGCTCGGCTACATGAAGCCTGACCACGTGATTGCTGAACGCATGGAAGCAGGGGAGATCGGCTATGTGGTGACGGGTCTCAAGGACATTTCCGGTGTGCGTGTGGGTGACACCATCACGATCGAAGGAGCGGATGTTGTGCCATTGCCTGGATATCGAGAAGTACGCCCGATGGTCTACGCTGGGTTGTTTCCGATTGATGGAAGCGAGTACGAAAAACTGCGCGATGCAATTTTGAAGCTCAAACTCAGTGACGCGGCACTCACCTTCGAGCCTGAGCATTCCATGGCGCTTGGGTTTGGATTCCGGTGTGGTCTGCTTGGCATGCTCCATCTAGAAATCGTACAAGAACGATTGTCGCGCGAATTTGGCATGGATGTCGTCGTGACAACGCCATCGGTGGGATACGAAGTCACCAAAACCAACGGAGATCGCCTGCTCGTGAAAGCGCCGGGCGCCTTTCCTGACCCATCCAACATCGAGGAGACGCGCGAACCATTCGCGATCGTCGATATTTTGTGTCCAAAAGAATACATCGGGAACGTCATGGCCTTGGTGCAAGATCGTCGCGGTGAATACAAAAACACGGAGTACATCGATACAACCCGCGCCCTGCTGCATTATCATATGCCGCTCGCTTCGGTCATCGTGGATTTCTACGACAAGCTCAAGGGCGTTACAGCCGGGTACGCCTCGCTTAACTACGAGTTTCTTGAATATCGCCCTTCAGACATCGTGCGTCTCGATATCATGGTTGCTGAAGAGCCGCTCGAGGCACTCGCCACGCTTTTGCATGAAAGCGAAGCCTATCGCCGTGGCAAAGATGTCGTCGAAACATTGAGCGAAGAAATCCCTCGTCAGCAATTTGTGGTAAAATTACAGGCAGCGGTAGGAAGCAAGATCATTGCCTCTGATCGCATCCAGGCCTTCCGCAAGGACGTCTTGGCGAAAATGTCCGGAGGAGATGCAACGCGTAAATCAAAACTGCTCGAGAAACAAAAGAAAGGAAAGAAGCGCATGCTCGAACATGGTAAAGGTGGCGTCGAGATCCCAGCAGAGGCGTTCATTAAAGTGTTACGCAGATCATAATCATATGAAACGAAAACATCTTCTGCTCGGCATGAAAATCTTCGCGGCCTTCATGATTTTTGCCACAATCCTGTTTCTCGTCGGCCCCGTCATAGGGACGTTTGGAACGTAGGTTGGCCATAAAAAACAATTCCGCGAAGGGATCGCGGGAAATGTGTCAGCGGGGATGGACGTGTCCGGTAAAACGGATACGTCTTTTTTGTGAGAATTTGGGGTTGGGCCGAGACGCCTTAAGGCGAAAGTGACCGAGCTTGTCGAGGCGGTACGCATGACCGTGCTCATCGGACGCAACGTAGTTCCGTTCCCAGAGCCACTCGAGCTCGAGACCAAGACATCGTCGGCAGAGCTGACAGCGCGGATGAGGAAGACGTCGCTCGAGCACGCCGTGGTCTAGATCGCTATGAGCCAACTGCTCGAGGATCCAGATGCGGAGCTTACGACGGATGAGCTGTTCGCGTTTGTGCCAGCGATGAGCGTAAAGAACGATGAGGACGCTGAGGAGAGCGAGGCAGGAGACGAGAAAGCGGCCCTCGGGCAATCCAAGCGATGGATTCATGGGGGGGGGTGCTCCTTGTGGCTGCAGCCTAGCAAACGCCTCGGGATTTTCAACCCTTGCTTGTCCTTCGCGCAGTTGCCAGGATGGCGAGCATGACCAAAGCGTGGAATGTGGCCCCTCCGGCTCCCGCCGATTTTTTACAGTCCGTCACCGGATCTTCTCCCGTGATCGCCCAGCTTTTGTGGAACCGCGGCCTGCGTACGCCGGCTGAGATGGAGGATTTTCTTCACCCTCTTTGGGAAAAGCACGTGCACGACGGAACGCAATTCAAGCATATGCCCGCCGCGATTGAGCGCGTCTTTCGGGCGTTGGAGCAAGGCGAGCGCATCACCGTGCACGGGGATTACGATGCAGACGGTGTGACGGGCTCAACCGTGATCATCACGACGTTGCGAGAAATAGAGAAACGCATCCAACAAGGTGCTTCGAATATCGATTTTTATATTCCTCATCGCGACAAAGAAGGGTACGGTCTTCACGCGGCGACGGTGCCAACTCTCAAAGCACGCGGCACAAAACTCATCATCACCGTTGATTGTGGGATCGCCTGCGTACACGAGATAGCGCTCGCAAAAGCCGAGGGGATCGACACGATCGTTGTCGACCACCATCAATTCGGTGCAACGCTTCCCGATGGACATCTTATCCATCCGAGTATCCCAGAAGAAACGTATCCATTTAAGCAACTCGCCGCAGTGGGTGTGGCGTTTAAGTTTGCCTGCGTGGTTCTAGATGCCGCACGAACACGCAGAATGGATATCCCCGTCGGTTGGGAAAAGTGGTTGCTCGATTTAGTCTCCATCGCAACCGTCACAGACATGGTGCCCCTCATCGGAGAGAATCGTGTCCTCGAGACATATGGATTGAAGGTACTGAATAAAACCAAGCGTCCTGGCTTGCAAGCATTGATCCAAAACGCCGCACTCGAAGCGGGAAAGCTCGATACGGAATCCGTCGGATTCGCCCTCGGTCCACGTATCAATGCGGCGGGGCGCATGGATCACGCTGAGTTAGTCTTGAGATTAATGCTCGCAGAGACAGAGGACGAGGCTCGTCCGCTCGCAAAGGAAGTAGAACGTTGCAATCGCGAACGGCAAGAGACAACAAAGAAGATGATGGTCGAAGCAGAGGCGCAGCTCGTCGAACGCTACGATCTCGCCAATCTTCCGCATGCGATTATGTTGTGGGATGCACGATGGTCACCGGCGCTCGTCGGTCTCGTCGCTGGAAAGCTCCTCGAACGGTTTGCACGACCCATCGCCGTCGTCGGTTCGCACGAGGGAAATTGGATCGGCTCAGGCCGCTCCATCCCAACGTATAACATCACGGAAGGTATCCGCGCTGCTGGCGAGGGCATCCTCACGCGTGCCGGTGGCCACGTCCAAGCCTGCGGATTCGCTCTCTCAAACGCCGATCATCTCGTAAAGCTCGCTGAGGGTCTGGCGTCTCATGCGAAAACGGCGCTTGGAGAAGCTTCTCTCATCCCAACGCTGGAGCTCGAAGCAGAGGTCTCGCTCGAGGCGGTGGATATGCCGCTCACGGAAGCAGTCGAAGCACTGGCTCCATTCGGTGAAGGTAACCGTCGACCTATGTTTATCTCGCGCAATGTTCGAGTGGCAGCGCTGGATCTCATCGGTTCCGCGAAGAATCACCTACGTCTTACGCTGATCACACCGCGTGGTCGTCGCATCAAAGCGCTTGGATTTAAGTTCGGTGAACGTGTGGTGGAGCTCGCGCCAAACACCGTCATCGATCTGGTCTACACCCTGGCGATCAACGAGTGGAATGGCCAAAGGAACGCCGAATGTCGTATCATTGATTTTCACGTATGCACATAATTGTTCGCACAGACGGGGGCGCACGCGGTAACCCAGGTCCTGCGGGGATCGGCGTGGTGATTGAGGATGCAAACGGCGGTGTACTAGAAGAGCACGCCAAGTTTCTCGGTCGCACCACCAATAATCAAGCCGAGTATTTGGCGGCGATATTGGCATTGGATCGAGCACTGGCGTTAGGCGCTACGGAAGTTGAGCTGCTTGCAGATAGTGAGCTTCTCGTGAAACAAGCAACCGGCGAATATCGTGTAAAAAATATCGATTTGCAACAACGCTTTCGCGAAATGAAGGCGCTCGAACAAAAGATTGGTCGCGTTCGCTATCGTCACGTCCGTCGCGAAATGAACAAAGCAGCTGACGCGCTCGCCAACCGCGCCATGGACGAGAAAGGGGATTATTCTCGCAAATCTTAGGAAACAATCACTCCTTTTTATCTCGTTCCACTTGAGACGACAACGATCCTTCCTCTGTGGTATCCTGTAAGCGCATTTTTCTATGGGTCTTTTTTCTCTTTTTTCTGGGCAGAGCCATCCAAGTTATCTGGGGATTGATCTTGGGTTTGGAGGGGTAAAATTGGTTGAGTTACGCAACGAAAAAGGCCGCGCACGTCTCACGACCTACGCCTACGCCAACCTACCTACTGATACCATGGATCAGTCGCTCCTGAATGATCCAGCCGCGGCCGTCGAGCTCATCAAAAGTATGCTTGGCAAAGCACGAACCACAACAAAAAAGGTAGTCACGGCCTTGCCAATATCCGCGATCTTCTCCTCGATTCTCAACGTGCCAAGCATCGACGACAAAGAGATGCGCGAGCTCGCTGCTGCGCAAGCCAAAAAACTGATCCCCATGCCGCTCGAAGAGGTATCGCTTGATATCAAGGTGGTAGAGAAGAGCGAGAAGAAAGAAGGGGTGAAGCCGTCCACGCGTGTGCTCGTCACCGCCGCCCCAAAAACATTGGTAAACAAGTACGTGGATATTTTTAAACAAGCTGGACTCGAACTCATCTCGCTCGAAACGGAGGCGTTTGCAGAAATCCGCTCGCTCGTTGGCAAAGATCGCTCCACGATCATGATCGTGGATATGGGGATGCTGCGCACCAACGTAATGATCGTTGAACAAGGTGTTCCTTTTGTGACGCGTTCCATTGCGACCGGCGGCAACGCGATCACACAAACCATCGCCAAGACTCTCGGATTGCCTGTCGAACAAGCGGAATCCATGAAGCGTGACATCAAGTCCATGCAGTCGTTTGCTCCCGCTGGAGATATTTCTCCTATTCTCTCCGTCCTCGTAAAACCCATCCTCGAGGAAATCAAATATTCCTTCGGACTCTACCAATCCCAGCACGAAGCTATGGGTGGTACGCCACGACGCATCGAAAAGATCATCCTTACAGGAGGTTCTTCGCTCCTTCCACGTCTTCCTGAATTTCTCACGCAACAGATGAGCGTGAACACGTACCTCGGTAATCCATGGGCGCGCATCGTCTATCCGCTTGATTTGCGTCCAGCCCTCGAAGAGATGGGACCAAGATATGCCGTCGCCATCGGCTGTGCCATGCGCGATATTGAATAATGTTTAGCCAACCATTCCACGACCCAAGTGTCGTCGCTGACCTGCTGACCGTGTGTCAGGGGGAGGGATGGATGTCGCCCGCGGTGCAAGCGAAAACGCAGATCATGATGGAGCAGGGTCTTCATCCGGAACAAGTGTTCATCGGAACGGGCATCGTGTCTACGGAGCAATACGGCGAAGCACTCTCGCGATTGTTTGACGTCCCTTTCGTCCGAAAAACACCAGCTGCCGCTCGCCACACTTCGCTCATTGATGAGCAAACCCTCGCGCGCGCTCGTGCATTCGTCGCCGACAGAGATCCTTCCAGCGCGCTGGTGGCCTTCGCAGATCCTTCCGATACAGAGGCGTTGCAGACAATCGACCAAGCGCTGCAAAAGAAAGGGATCTCTCTCGTTCCAGCGGTTACGCTTTGGTCTGATCTTCGCACGCAGCACGCAACCAAGCCTCACTCCGCCGCCTCACTCCGCCGCAATCTGGAGCATTCACTGGCGCGATCCGGCACGTCGACACTGGAGCTTGGTCACGTCGATGCAGGATGGTACGTTCATCACCAAGGTCTCTCGGAACACGATACTGCCTGGCAACGCACGCACGCCTCGACGGCGACTCCTGCGCTGGCCGTACACCTCAAAGCAAATCCGCTCGTCGGATGGCGCGTGCAATCAACGCCCACCACGCACGGAACGATGATGCGGTTTGAGCGAGAAGAGCCTCACGCACTAGGCGTGCATCCATTGGATTGGTCGCAGTCCGTGCAACGTTTGATGAGCGAAGGCCAAGGTGTGCTGGTTATCATCCACGCGGATAAAGCTGTAGAATCGCTGCTTGCAAATCGATTCCCGCAGGCGGAGATCGGCACGCATTGGCGTACCTCGATGCAGCAACCTCACGTCTATCGCGTGCGAGGAGAAGAAGAACGGGAAGAAGTATTACATGCCGTGTTAAGCGGACGATCGGCGCTTATCCTTCAGCAAAACAACGACGTAGAGTGGCTGCGGGTAGCGCCAGTGCTTGGAATAAGAATCTCTCGTCTAGAACGATGCGCAACCCCCGAAGGAGCGGCCTGGATATCGTACGATCTATGAGTATTTTATTGATTGAAGAGGATGGATTCTTCGCGGAAGGAGTGAAGCGAGCGTTTGCGGCGCAGGGGATGGATGTCATCCATCTCACAAACGTCCTCGAAGCAGTGGAATCGATCGCGAAACATCTCCCTGATGCGGTGTTGTTTGATTTGCGTCTCTCTTCCCTAAACGGCTTCGAACTCTTGGGGCTTTTAAAAGCAGATAAGCGCACAAAACGTATTCCGCTCATGATCTGGTCGCATTTAGCTTCGCGCGAAGATATTCAGCGCTGCTTTGATTTAGGTGCTAGTGAGTACTTCTTAAAAGGACAGCATCAACCCCGCGAAGTCGCCACCGCGCTCGCGCGTCGGTTTGCGGAGACGGAAGAAAACGGATTTACCCTTCCAGAGTGGGTAGCGGTCGTGGCTGTTTTTGGTCTCGCGCTTGCCTTTGCCTGGGTGCAATTTCAGCGCGCGCTTGATATTCGTCGCGACGACGGGCAGATGCAATCCATCCGCGCCGCTGTCTCCGCGATCGTAACGGCCGGACAAGAGCGCACGCTCCTCGTACAGTGCCCTGCTTCAAGCGAAGCTAAGCGAACGGCGCTAGCTGGCTGTAAGCTCTGCAAGGAAAGTGAGTGCCTCAACCAACTTCCAGTGCCCTGGACGAACGAGCCCACCTATGAACGCGTCGCACTTGGCGCAGAAACGCTATGTACACCAACTAGCGTGGGCTCCTGCCGAGTGACGGTCGAAGCGGATGGCGACGCGCCCGTCTCCGCAGAAGCCTTCAAGCTCCGCTTTTTTCTGGCGCGTGATCGGGATGGCCTAGCGGGTGGCAAGACGCACACCATAAACGCGCACGGATTGGTTGAGTAACGCTCAAGTGCTATACTTTCCCCGTATGTTGAAACGAAGCTTAAAGCCCGGATTCACGGTTCTAGAAGTCTTGATTGTTCTAGCGGTATTTGGTCTGTTGGCTACCCTGGCAGTTCTCTCATTAAACAGTGCGCGCGCTCGTGTTCGTGATGCGCAGCGACTTTCCGACGTAAGCACGATCTCCGCAGCACTCAGTCGCTACTGGCTCGAAAAAGCCACCTATCCATCCAGCGCCGGTGTTGAGCTCAGTGCACCAACGAGTAACACGGAGGTCTTATCTGCCGGAGGCTTCGAAAAGCGCGATAAAGCACAGCCACCAATCTACCTCGATCGACTCCCAGCAGGGCCAAAGGTGGGCGAATACTATCGATACAAAGGAGGAGCGAACGGGTACTCCTTACGGTTCAGCACCGAAAGTGACACGGAATTGGGGAAGGCAAATGTGTTCTACGCACATTCCAACGGCGTCATGGATGGCAAAGACGAAGAAAAGTAATCATGCCATTCGACGCACTGTTCGTTTGTATACTAGGAGCCATCCTCGGTTCATTTTTAAACGTACTCATTCTGCGCTTGCGCGAAGGAGTCACGATCCTCGGACGATCACGCTGCGTGCATTGTGAGCAACAACTCAAGGCGAGACACCTTGTCCCGATTCTTTCGTGGCTGGTACTTGGAGGGCGTTGCGCTTTTTGTCGTCGGCCGATTCATGTGCAGTATCCGCTGGTCGAGATTGGTTCGATGCTCCTTTTGTTTTTGGCATACGTCCGTCATCCATTTTTTCTTCAGCCATCTGCTTGGCCTGCATTCACATTCGAGTCGCTCATCTTTCTGACGCTCCTCGCCCTCGTTACGTTTGATCTGCGTTGGAAAGTGCTTCCGATCGAACCGATGGTGATAGCAGCGGTAGCGGCACTAGCCTGGAATGGCTTGTCGGGCGCACTCCCTTGGGCCTCGATTCTCGGGGGCGCTGTATTTGGTGCCATATTCCTTGGAGCCCAGGTCGTGCTCTCTCGCGGACGATGGATGGGTGAGGGCGACCCCTGGCTTGGTGTGTTAATGGGCGCCTTTCTCGGCTGGCCAGCTATCGGTATAGCCTTCTACCTCACCTATGTAGGCGGCGGCCTCCTTATGCTCGTCCTGCTCCTTGCGGGCGTGATCCATCGAGGTACGCGCGTTCCCTTTGCGCCCTTTCTCGCGCTCGGTACACTAGGAGCATTACTATTTGGAACGATCATCGAGCAATGGATGAGGCTTATCTTATGACACCCAAGGATCTTCAGGAGCGTGCAGAAAAACTTCGCCAAGAAATTGACCGCTATCGATACGAAGAGCATGTGCTCGACGCGCTTTCGATTTCTGCGGCGGCGCTCGATGCTTTGAAGCATGAGCTCTACAAGCTAGAACAGGTACATCCAGAGCTCGTCACCCCAGACTCGCCAACGCAGCGCGTAGCGGGAACGGTAGCGGCGGGGTTTCAAAAGGTTCCGCACGCGGTGCCTATGCTTTCGTTGGAAGACGCCTTCTCGCGCGAGGAAATGGACGCCTGGCTCGCACGGATCACGAAGCTCGCGCCTAACGGCACGTATGAATTTTTCGCAGAAGTGAAGATGGACGGCTTAGCAGTGTCACTCGTCTACCAGGACGGATTACTCGTCGAGGGCTCAACGCGCGGTGACGGACGCACGGGTGAAGACGTAACAGAAAACCTCAAGACGATCGAATCAATTCCGCTACGCTTGCGCCAACCAAGCGAGCAAGAAGTGCAAGCATTTCTTCATGCCTGCAAAGGAGAGGTCGATGAGACAGGTCTTCGTCATTTTTTGCATGGGTACACAGGTCGTATCGAAGTCCGTGGCGAGGTCTACATGTCCGAAAAACAATTTGAACATCTCAACAAGGTGCTGGAAAAAGCAGGGGAGCCTGCATTTGCCAATCCACGCAACGTGGCGGCGGGTTCTATCCGTCAGCTCGATTCGCGCATCGCCGCAGAGCGAGGTCTCTCATTTTTCGGCTACGGTCTTATCGCAGAGATCGGCTTAACCACGCATGAGCAGGCACATCGTCTCCTCGAACTCATCGGCATCCCACAAAATCCACGCAATCGTCTGTGCAAGCGACTAGACGACGTCGAAACAATGCATGCAGGCATGATCAAAGATCGCGCTCGCTTGGGATATTGGATCGATGGGATCGTCGTCAACGTAAACAGCAACCAACTTTTTCAAGAATTGGGCGTAGTCGGAAAAACACCACGAGCCGCTATTGCGTGGAAGTTTCCCGCCGAGCAGGGGACGACCATCGTCCGCACGATCGAGGTATCTGTAGGTAGAACCGGTGCGCTGACACCCGTGGCTATCATGGATCCAGTCGCGCTTGCCGGTACAACCGTGACACGTGCCTCGCTCCATAATCAGGATGAAATCGATCGCCTCGATCTCAAAATAGGTGACACGGTGATCGTCGAGAAAGCAGGAGACATCATTCCAAAAATCATTCAGGTGCTACCAAAGTTAAGGACTGGCAAGGAAGTGACATTCGTTATGCCGACAACGTGTCCCATCTGCGGTTCTCCAGTTGAGCGTCGCGCAGGTGAGGTGGCGACGGTGTGTCTCAACCGCAACTGCTACGCACAGGAATCAGCACGGCTACTTCACTTTGTGGCTCGCGATGCATTTGATATTCGTGGTCTCGGCGACAAAATCATGGAGCAACTATTGCAAGAAGGATTGGTCCACGAGCCAGCAGATATCTTCACGCTCGCAGTAGGCGATTTGGAGGCGTTAGAGCGTTTCGCCGAAGTCTCCGCGAACAAACTTATCCAAGAAATCCAAGCACATCGCGACATCTCGCTCGATCGTTTCATCCTCGCGCTCGGTATCCGTCACGTGGGTCAACAAACCGCCATCGATCTCGCGCGCGCCTTCGGATCGATCACAGCCTTCTCCGCCGCTACAAAAGATGAGCTGATCGCCGTCGAAGGAATTGGGGAAGTCGTGGCGGAATCCATCGTCGAATATTTTGCAGACAAAACAGAACGTGAACGATTGGAGCGATTGCTGAAAGAGGTGCGCGTGCAAAAAGCGGAACCTAAAGCCGTTGGTCGCTTCACGGGAACATCGTGGGTATTCACAGGAACGTTGCATGCGATGTCTCGCGACGAAGCAAAGGGTAAGGTTCGTGCGCTCGGCGCCGACATCTCAGAATCTGTATCAAAAAAGACGAGCTACGTCGTCGTGGGAGAGGATCCAGGATCAAAAGCAGACAAGGCGCGTCAACTAGGCGTGACAGTATTAGACGAGGACGGGTTCCTCGCGCTTCTCAAATAGATTGTCGTTTTAAAACGTGTGCGACCCCGAGCGCCTGGTGCGATCGGGGTCGTGTTGGAGAGGGTGAGCTGATCAGTTGGACGGGCGCTCGACGAGACCGGACTGAATGGAGACGATGGTCTTGCCGCGCTCGAGTGCTAGATAGCAGGCGGTGAGCCCCTCGTTCCGCGGAGTGAAGAAGCCGAGCGCAAGCGTCGTGTTGTGAACGCCGACGATGCGGAGAAAGTGTGCGACGCCGATGAGCTGCGGCTCGCTCCTGAAGCGGAAGCGGAAGATGATCGCCCCCTCGCGCTCGGCAGGACGGGTCTCACAGATCCGTTCGCGAGGCACCTCGAACGAGGTGCCGGTCACGTCGTTCAGTCGAGCGGTCGGGGCCCCGACGCGAACGACGGTCGCCGCCGACGCCACGGTCGGACGGGTGTGGCTCGCACACGACGTCGTGACGAGGAGAAAAAGCGAAGCCATGCCGACGAGTGCGCTGAGCGCCCTGCTCGGCGGCGGCACGGTAGGAATGGTGGGCGGCGGATCACTCCCGGGCGGGGCGGGATCCGTGGGGTTGTTGTTGCCGCGGAACGGCCTCTGCCCGCACTCAGGGCATGTCTCCCCCGGGAAGAAGCGCCCCTTGCGAGAGCAGTTGGCGTTGTTGCAGGTGTCACTCATTGTGGCTTTCCTCCATCCGGCGAGTGGGTGCCGGAATGACGAAAAATGTCATATTTTAAGCGTTCAGTCAACCCTGGGTGTGAAAGAAAACAAAAACACACCATGGCGGTGTATGTTTGTTTCTCTTCGGTGCTAGATCTCCTCTGGTGGGTTAGAGGAGGAATTTCCTTTGATCTTGTCAGCAAGCCACTTGCGATAGGCATCAACATCCTCGATGCCAGCCTTAGGCGCCGCTGTACTCGTTACGTCAAGGGCTTCGAATTGAGGAATGGCGGGTATATGGAGCACCCTGAGGTCTTCCTCCGCGAGGGCGAGCTCAGGAGCTACCTCCTCCTCAGCCTGACGAGCCTCTGCAGCTTCTCCGAGCATTTGCAGCTCCTGGAGAGCGACCGCCTTATCAATCTTGGCCTTATCATCTGGTGAGGGCTTTGGAATGGGTTTTGTCGCCTGCTCGTTCGCGGGGGGTGGAATCATGACACCAATCTTATTTTCACTCATATGCCAAAATACTACCAGCTTGAAAGTGTTTTGTCTTTTTTGACCCCCACGCTTCTCCCAGGTACGCTACCGGCGTATGGCATTAACGCAAGAAGATATCGACGGATTGGCCTCCATGACGCGCCTCTCCCTGACCCCCGAAGAACGCGAACGGATGCGTGATCGGCTGGAGGCGGTTTTGGGCTACGTAGACCGGTTGTCTCAGGTAGATACATCCGATGTTCCCGAGCAAGAGCTTGATGAGCACACGGCACAAGGTCGAGTGGATGCCCTCGTGACGCAAGACCCTCGTGTGCGCGAGCTCATCCTACAAAACTTTCCCGATAGCGTAGGCGGCGCTCTTCGAGTCCCGGCAGTATTTGAAAACCCAAAAGGCTAGTATGTCTCTCCTCAATAAAACGATTGTCGATGCAGCACGCGGTCTCTCCGAAGGAGCCTTTTCCTCCGTTGACCTCACGCAGGCCTACCTCACGCAGGCACGCGGATTAAATACTGCGCTCAATGCTTACCTTACCCTCGATGAAGAAGGGGCGTTGGCTGCTGCCAAAGCGTCCGATGCGCGTCGTGCGAGCGGAGCATCGCTCGGTGAGCTCGATGGGATCCCACTTGCGATCAAGGATAATATTTTAATACAAGGTGTGCGTGCCACGGGTGGTTCGAAGATTTTGGATGGATACATCGCTGCCTACGACGCAACCGTCATCCAAAATCTCAAGGCAGCCGGAGCGGTCTTCCTCGGAAAAACAAACTTGGATGAGTTCGCCATGGGATCATCTACCGAACACTCGGCCTTTGGCCCTACCAAGCATCCACGTGATCCAGACCGTGTACCAGGAGGTTCGTCCGGTGGATCAGCGGCGGCTGTTGCGGCCGATATGTGTATCGCGGCTCTCGGCTCCGACACGGGCGGATCCATCCGTCAGCCGGCGGCGTTTTGTGGCATCGTCGGACACAAGCCAACCTACGGAAGTGTCTCGCGCTACGGCATCATGGCCATGGCATCGTCCCTCGATCAGGTTGGTCCCATGACAAAGACGGTCGAAGACGCAGCCCTTCTTTTTAACGTGCTCCGTAGTCAGGATTCACACGATCAAACCACGGTTACAACTCCTGCCGTCTCACTCGAAAAACGCAAAGACCTCAAAGGCGTACGTGTTGGGTTGCCTCGTCAGGCTTGGGGAAAGGGGATGACAGACGGCGTGCGCGCTCACACAGAACGTGCGGTCGAAACACTTCGTGCGCTCGGGGCAGACATCAAAGAAGTAGATCTTCCTTACGTCGACGAGGCCTTGGCCGTGTACTACGTCCTCATGCCTTGCGAAGTCTCAGCGAATATTTCTCGTTTTGATGGCATGCGCTTCGGCGAACGCATCACGGAACGTACGCTCATCGAAACATATGCCAAATCCCGCGCAGAAGGATTAGGCGCAGAAGTCCGTCGTCGTGTCATGCTCGGCGCCTACGCCCTCTCCAAAGGGTACTACGATGCCTACTACCGCAAAGCGCGCAAAGTGCAGACACTCATCCGCCGCGCCTACGCCAAAGCCTTCACGGAAGTTGATATCCTCGTGACGCCAACCGCGCCTTCCACGGCTTTCAAGATTGGAGAAAAAGTATCAGATCCACTCGCGATGTACCTCGAGGACATCTTCACGGTGGGGGTAAACGTCGCCGGTCTCCCAGCGGTCTCGCTTCCTTGTGGCGACCACGAAGGCTTACCAGTCGGCTTACAAGTGATCGGCGGACACTTTACGGACGGATCGTTGCTCTCGATTGCGCACGCCTTTGAACAGGCTGGTCGCATGTAGAAATGCGGCGTGTAGCGAAAACCGTAGAACCTTATGCTCCTATTCCAAATCATCGTCGAACCCACAGAGCCCGCACTTGAACCAATTGCTTCGGGTTCCTCAAACGTGAGCGCTGGTACGATCGTCAGTCTCTTTCTTGGGGGAGTGGTGCTTGTCACGTTGATCGGAATTGCTCTCTATCGTCTTTCGCGCGTTTTCCATCGACCAGAGCTCCACGGCACCTCACGTGAACAAATTCTTCAGCGTTGGCAGAACCTCGAGCAACTTTCCGGGCAGGGGATGATGGGAGCTAAGCTTGCTGTGATCGAAGCAGACAAGCTCCTCGATCAGGTTCTTCGTTCGCTCACGATCCCAGGCACAACACTCGGTGAGCGCCTCAAAGCCGCCGCCTACAACTACCCCAACATCCACCGTGTCTGGGGCGCGCATCGTCTACGCAACCAACTTGTGCACGACACGTCATTCGAAATGGGAAGCCGCCAAGCCAGACAAGCGCTCGATGATTTTAAAGCCGCGCTGAAAGTTTTGAATGTGATGTAAGTATATGAAACGCGTATATAGCCGCCTCATCCGCTTAACAAAGGCCGTGGGTCTTGCCTTGCTGGGCGGGGTGATCGGATTATGGATGGGGGCAAATGCTGGCGGAAACGCGGCTATGGGCTATGAGCGCGGCGGATTGATTGGTCTCTGTGTTGGCATCGTCGCTGGGGCGCTCACGAGCTGGGTGTGGACGGAAGAGGCGGTATGATTCCATTCATCGCGTCGCAAACCTATTCGATCTTCGGCCTCCATCTGCAAACGTGGGGGACGCTTGTGGCACTGGGATTTCTCGCCGGAACCTGGGCGGCGTGGCATCGTGCCAAAGTCCGCGGACTCGATCCAGAACGCGTGCTCGACATAGCGTTTTGGATTTTTCTCGCGAGCTTTCTCGGTGCGCGAATATTCCACGTCGTCTTCTACGAACCAAGCTACTACCTTGTGCATCCATGGGAGGCGCTCGATCCTCGCAAGCCGGGATGGGCGATCTTTGGTGGCTTCATTGGCGCGGCTATCGCTTTTTTTACCTACACACGCGTCCACGCACTCCGCTGGATCGAATACGCAGACGTGCTCATTTGGGGATTACCCTGGGGCTGCGGTATCGGACGCATCGGCTGCTTTCTTATTCATGATCATCCCGGTACACTCACGCACTTCGTGTTGGGTGTGAAGTATCCTGATGGCGTCACTCGTCACGATCTCGGGCTCTATCTTTCGCTCGTGGGATTCGCAACCGGCGGACTCTTCCTTCTGCTAAATCGCAAACCCCGCGCGCCAGGATTTTGGTTTGGAACGTACATGATGGTCGAGGGATTGGTCCGCTTCAGCCTCGATTTCTTTCGTGTAGCCGATACACGCTACGCTGGTCTTACCCCCACGCAATACGCCTCCATCCCACTCTGTTTTGTGGGTATATGGCTTCTCCGCCGTTCATCTCGTATACTGACGCCATCTGTATGATATTTGATGTTCTTGTCATTGGTGGTGGTCCAGCAGCGATGTCGGCAATGGTCTATCTTGCACGCCAAAAGCGCTCTTTTGCGGTGCTCACAAAGGAATTCGGCGGCCAGGCTGCATGGGCATCGAACAAAGAGCATATTCCTGGCTACGGGGTCGTAGATGGGAAAGATGCGGTTGAGCACCTCAAAACACAGGTCGGGGAGTATCGCGACGCCTTCACGCTCATAGAGGGAGGGGCTGTCACCCGCCTAGAAAAAATACCGCACGGATTTCGAGCGGTCCTGGAAACGGGAGAATTATACGAAAGTAAAACGGTCCTTGTGGCTACGGGCACATGTCACCGTCTGTTGCAGGTACCAGGCGAGTCTGCGCTGGCCGGCCGTGGAGTAACGTACTGCGCGACAAGCGATGCACCGCTCTACAAGGATAAGGTGGTCTTTGTCATTGGCGGAGGAAACGCCGCTATGGATGCAGCGCTCTTTTTAGAAAAGTATGCGCAGCGTGTCACGATCGTCACGGCAAACACCGACGTAAAAGGAGACGAGGTCATGCGTAAGCAAGTGTTCGCCTCTAAAAACATCCGCGTAGAATCATCAACAAAGGTAGCAGCGCTCCTGGGGAAAAAACGTGTCACCGGCATAAAGTTGATGAGCACGGACGGGCACGAGCGGGTCGAAGTGTGTGATGGGGTGTGCATTGAGATCGGTTCGGTACCGTCTTCCCAGATGGCGGATCTTGTGGCAAAAGACACGCGTGGATACATCGTCATAGATAAAGCAAACGCCACCAATGTCACGGGGATTTGGGCAGCGGGCGACGTCACAGATGTCACGCAGCGACAAATCGCCATCGCGATCGGAGAAGGGGTGAAGGCAGCTTTATCGATTATTCGTCATTTTCAAACCACGTAACGCGTTTCTATGTCTTCCTCAAAAAACACAGGTCTCATCGCCGGTATCGTGGCCGTCGCTGTCCTCTTCTTTGTTGGTCTCGTGTGGCTCGTGATGCGTATCCCAGCCGATCCATCGAGTCGTAATGCAGGTCAGCCAGAGCAGGTCAGCTTCAAAGACGATGGAGCTCCCTCTATCGGTCCAAGCGATGCAAAAGTGGTCGTACGTCTCTTTAGCGATTTCCAGTGTCCTGCCTGCAAATTTGCAGAGCCGCCTGTTAAAGCTGCAATCGAAGCCTACAAAGATCGCGTACGTTTCCTATGGAAGGATTTTCCCCTCGAACAAATCCACTCCAATGCGCGTGCAGCCGCCGAGGCAGCTCGTTGTGCGGTCGACCAGGGAAAATTCTGGGAATATCACGATCGTCTCTATGCAAAACAGGATGATTGGGCAAAGCTTGCAAGTCCAAATGCAAAATTGATCGAAGAAGGTGGGGCGATCGGTCTTGATACGACGGCGCTCGCCAGCTGTATCGGCGCTCGCGCGCACGACGACCTCGTTGCACGCGACCTCACAGAAGGATTATCGAACAACATCGATCGTACACCTACCTTTTTCATCAACAATCGCCGCTATTTCGCGATGAGCGAGGAAGAGTGGAAGAAGGCACTCGACGCAGCGCTCAAAGAGGCAGGTTCCACGAAATAATCTGAGCGTTACCTCTTGACGAGTGTCTTGAGTTTGGCATGCCCCATCCGTACAATGGTTCTCACCTATTAATTCGTTCTTCACTACATCATTTCCACTATGGAAAATCAGTCCTTTTGGGGCGGAAGCCCTAAGTCCATGTTCTATATGGGGTTATTCCTCGGTATCGCAGCATCTTCAACGATCGCCCTCGCCCTCATGATGGGGATGGTGTGGAAGGGAAAAATCTCGCCAGGTGGATCCGCTCCGCAACAAGTAGCACAGGTACCAAGCGCACCATTGCCAGGCGCAAACGACCCTCAACCATCGTTGCCATCGAAGCCTGTAAAGGCGGTCACGGCTGACGATCACGTCACGGGGGCAAAAAACGCCAAGGTAACCTTGATCGAATACTCAGACTTCGAATGTCCATTCTGTAAGCGCCACGAGCCAAGCATCGCGCAAGCTCTCAAGGATTTTCCAAACGACGTCCGCGTGGTCTATCGCCAATATCCTTTGGTCTCTATCCATCAGAACGCCGAGAAGGCCGCCGAAGCATCCGAATGTGCAAACAAGTTGGGTGGCAACGACGCCTTCTGGAAGATGCACGCCAAGCTCTTCGAACGCTCTCCTGATCTCGGCGCAGACTCCTTGGTCGCTATGGCAAAGGAAATCGGGTTGAACCAGGCCGCCTTTAAGAGCTGTCTCGACAGCGGTTCGATGAAAGCACGTATCGATGCAGACACAGCTTCCGGCAACGACTCTGGCGTCGAAGGGACTCCAGCAACGTTCGTCAACGGTCAGCTCGTGAGCGGTGCCGTCCCATACGCTACGCTCAAGGCGCAGATCCAGGCTGCTGGTGCAAAGAACTAGTCGCTCAAAGAACCTTCAACCCCTCCATTCGCGAATGGAGGGGTTTTGGTTTGCGTATCTCATCAGACGAAGGTACGCTTGCCGCATATGAATAAGGCGGACGCATTAATCGACCAGCTCCAGAAAAAAGGGAAGCGCATCACCGATACGCGCCGTGTCTTGTTAGGGATCCTCTCCGCGCATTCGCAGCCTCTTAGTGTCCCGGCTCTTTTGGCTGCCATGAAGAAGCGCAACCTTACTCCAAACAAAACCACAATCTATCGTGAACTCGAGCACTTGCGAACGGAAGGAATCATTCGCGAGGTACTTATCGATGGAAAAGTGCAACACGTCGAGCTCCTGAATGAAGACGACCATCACCATCACTTGATCTGCACCAAGTGCAAGCGCGTCGAGGATATCGATCCACCTGCCGACATAGAAAAAAAGATCGACGAGCTCACGCGCCTCGTACAGCGCAAAACGAGCTTCACAAGCATAAGTCATGCCGTGGACTTCTTTGGAATCTGCAAAGCCTGCGTCTAGACAGGTGGAAAAAGTTGACATACGCAACTAAGTTGCGTATACAGAGAGTATGCACTACCGCGTAACACTCTCTGTCATTGGAATGCTCCTGCTCCTAGGCGGTCTTTTTTTGGCAGGAAGATGGGTCTCAAATCAGCAATCTCTATCCTCGATAGCATCCACAAAGATGCAGGTAACAACCTCGTTCTATCCGCTGTATTTCTTCACAAAAGATATCGCTGGCGGAGATGCAGATGTAAAAAACCTAACGTCAGCCGGTGCCGAGCCGCATGAATATGAGCCAACGCCAATGGATGTAGCGCGTCTCGAAGAAAGTCAGATCGTGGTCGTGAACGGTCTCGT
Source organism: uncultured Gammaproteobacteria bacterium (assembly GCA_964561355.1). Classification (GTDB taxonomy): domain Bacteria; phylum Patescibacteriota; class Patescibacteriia; order 2-12-FULL-60-25; family 2-12-FULL-60-25; genus JAGOUY01. The sequence continues at coordinate 25,950 of CAZLPD010000002.1, read as the reverse complement.
GGAACCGTGGGTAAAAGGGATGCGGCAGGAGTTCGCTCAGAGACAGATCGCGCTTGTCACGACGGACGACGAAGCGGCACGAGACCCTCACACCTGGTTGAGTCCGAAGCGCGCACAAAAGATGGTGGAAGTGATCCGCGACGCCTTATCACAAAAAGATCCTGCGCATGCAAATGGATATCGTGATCGTGCAGAAAAGCTGACGCAGAGGTTGGTAGATCTCGATGCGGAATTTGCGCGTGGACTGCAAGGATGTGCAAAACAACAGTTCATCACCGCGCACGAGGCCTTCGGATATGTAGCAGCCGACTACGGTCTCACGCAGATAGGGATCGCGGGCCTTTCACCAGAAGTTGAACCAAGCTCGCAAGCGCTCGGGGCGATAGCAACTATGGCAAAACAGCAGGGAGTGGCGTACATTTTTGTAGAGCCTCTCACGAGTACAAAGTTCGCGGATACGCTCGCACGCGAAGTGGGCGCGAAAACGCTGACCTTAAACCCACTCGAAGGATTAACGGATGCGGAAATCAAGAGCGGAAAAACCTACTTCACGGAGATGCAGCAAAATCTCGCCCACCTACGTCTCGCTCTCACATGTCCCACACGCACACAAACCCCGTAGTCGAGGTACAGAACGTTTCCTTCCGGTACCACACGCACCCGGTGCTTGAAGATATCAACCTCACGATTCACGCGGGGGAGTATCTTGGCATCATCGGTCCAAACGGGGGAGGAAAAACAACACTCCTCAAGATCATGTTGGGGCTGATTGCTCCAGAAGCGGGATCAATCCGTTTATTTGGTGTAGAGCTAAGTCGCTTCCGTGAGTGGTCAAAGATCGGCTACGTTCCTCAACGCGCCATTCACTTCGATGCGCAATTTCCCGCGACCGTCGCTGAAGTGGTTGAGATGGGGCTCTGTGCGGAGCGTGGAATAGTGCAGCTATGGAAGGGGAGAGACGCAGCGCATCGTATCCATGAAGCGCTTGATAAGGTGGGAATGAGCGCCTTCAAAGATCGTCTCATCGGCGAACTTTCCTCGGGGCAGCAACAGCGCGTTTTCATCGCTCGCGCGCTCGTAAGCAAGCCCGAGATCCTCTTTCTGGATGAGCCAACGGTCGGCGTTGATGTGGCCACACAAGAACAGTTCTACACGCTTCTTAAAACCTTGAACGAGTCGATGGGGCTCACGCTTGTCCTCGTCTCGCACGACATCGACGTAGTCGCGAGCCAAGCCAGCGAAATCGCCTGCGTGAATAGCCATCTCGTCTGCCACCGTCCGACCAAAGATTTTGACGCCAACGCCTACATCAAAGAGCTCTACGGCAAAGATATAAAATTCATCGTCCATGATCACTAACCTCTTTCAATACGCCTTCGTGGTGCGCGGCTTCGAAGCTGGGCTCATCATGGCGATCATCGCGCCTCTCGTGGGGATGTTTTTGGTATTGCGCCGCTACTCCCTCATGGCAGACACGCTCTCACATGTATCGCTCGCCGGCATCGCGATCGGTCTCTTATTGGGTGTGAATCCGCTACTCACAGCGCTCTGCGTTTCTGGAGCTTCTGCGGTGGCGATGGAGACCTTACGAACCAGTAAACGCGCCTATGGAGACACGGCGCTCTCCTTGTTCCTCTCGGGAAGCCTCGCACTCGCCATCGTACTCATCGGCCTAGGTCATGGGCTCACGGTCAATCTCTTCAGTTATCTATTCGGCAGCATCCTCACGGTAAGTGCCGCAGACGTTCGCATGATGATGGCTCTCGGCGCACTCGTGATCGCATGCATCGCTCTCTGCTACAAACAATTCATCTACCTCTCGTTCGACGAAGAAGCAGCGCGTGTCAGCGGACTTCCCGTACAAAGGCTTAACCTTTTCTTTGTAACGATCGCCGCCATCTCAATCGCCATCGCCATCCCTATCGTGGGGATCATGTTAGTGTCCGCGCTCATGGTGATCCCCGTCGTGGCAGCACTTCAATACAAGAAAAGCTTCACGCGCACCCTCATGATTGCGGAAGTCATCTCGCTCGTAGGCATGTCTCTCGGAATGGTTATCTCCTTCTACCTCAACCTTCCTTCTGGGGGCACGATCGTGCTCGTGTTACTTGCCATTTTTATCTTGATCTTACTGGAACAAGCCGTCGCAAAACGTCTCTCGAAAAGCGCTTAGGTCCTCTGTGTGAATCGTCCGTATCCATTTTTTACGATCTCGGTGGTGATAAAGTACGTCAGGACGAGTCCGATAATGATGCTTAGGTGAGGAATAGAAGGCGGATGAAATTTAAAAGCGTATTGACCAAAGTGCGTGTAAGGCAAAATAATCGTTGCGAGAGCTGCTGACGCCGTGAGTATAGTAAGTGAAGAAGATGGTCTGCGCGCACGCCAAAAGAGGAGATCGGTGCGAATGGAATAGATGAAGATGAGTTCTGTAAGCACACTCCCCATAAACCAGTTGGTTTGAAGGATGGTTGGATCGCCACGGAAGAAAAGACCGAAAAACGCAAAATCAAATAAGGTGCTGACGATGCCAAGGAGCGTGGCTAATTTAATAATGTCATGAACTTGGTAGGAGCGGGGACTGAGAAGCTCTTTTGCATCCACCGTATCGGTAGCAATCGCGATCATCGGAAAATCGGACAGAAGATTCACAAGCAAAATCTGAATCGGCAACATCGGAAGCGTAGGAATGAGGAACGAAGAAATCGCCACGGCATAAAAATTGCCGAAGTTAGAAGCGAGCGTTCCCTTAATGTACTTGAGCGTATTCGCAAACACCTCTCGCCCTTCGCGAATCCCGCGGATAACAACCTCAAGGCTCTGCTGCAAAAGCACGACGTCAGCTGCCTCACGCGCAATATCGGACGCTCCTTGCACGACGATCCCAACATTCGCGATCTTGAGCCCGGGAGCGTCATTTATCCCTTCTCCAAGAAAGCCAACCTCGAACTGCTTTTCAAGGCAGCCAATGATGGCGTGCTTTTCTTCCGGTGAAACGCGAGCAAAGACGTGATGCGTGCGTGCCGCTGTGAGCTGAGCTTCTTCGTCCATCGCCATGAACGCTGCCCCGGTCAAAACGCTCTCATCTTCCTTGATGAGTCCAATCTTTTTTGCCACGGCTCCAGCTACTTCTGGACTGTCGCCCGTCAAAATCTTTACAGCTACCCCAAGTTCCTGCGCCTCACGGAGAGCACGAGGTGTGCTGGCCTTGATAGGATCTTCAAACGTAATCAATCCCACGAATGTAAACCCATGCTCCTCCTGATGCGGATCGTACGTCTGCGCCTCACCCATGGTCTTGGTAGCAACCGTAAGCACGCGTCGCCCAGATAGCCCTTGCTCCGCGGCCCATGCCATCGCCGCCTTCGCTTGAGCGTCGCCCTCGGGGAAGCAGCTTGGAAGAACCGCCTCGGGAGCTCCGCGGATGATGAGAACGGCATGCGTTCCATCAGCGATGAGGGCGCTATTGCGTTTGCGCATCGGATCAAAGGGAATCTCGGCAAGACGCGTGCGCGCACACAGATCTCGCTGCTCCGGTTCTTTCTGCGTCTGCCAAAGAGCGATATCAAATGAGTTGTTCGCTTGACGTTTCGTGTCGCCCAGACACGAAGAGGCTAGCGTGGCATACCGCAAAACCTCCTTAGCATCATGACCGTACGTATCAGCAACACTCATGCGGTTTTCCGTGATCGTGCCGGTCTTATCTGTGCAGAGCACCTCAATACTTCCAAGGTCTTCAATAGCAGAGAGGCGTTTCACAACAACCTTGTTCTTCGCAAGTCTCACAGCGCCCTTGGAGAGGGAGATGGTGGTCACAACCGGAAGCGCCTCCGGAATAACACTCACGGCGAGCGCAATAGAAAAGAGGATGAGTTCAAGGGGATTGTCATTCTCACCACGCAAAACGAGATGCGCCACGAACATGACGACGATCGTGACAACGACGAGGCGAAGAATGAATCCGCTGAATCGGCTGATGCCTTTTTCGAAGCTGCTTTCGTGGGTCGTCTCAACGGTAAGATGGGAGATTGTCCCTATCGCAGTAGCTACTCCCGTCGCAATCACCACGGCACGTCCACGTCCACTTACAATCGTGGTCCCAGAAAACACCATGTTCGCAGCCTCGTGTGCTTGATCGGTAGAAGTCTTGAGAGGATCGGCGAGCTTGTTCACCTGAACGGACTCACCCGTGAGCATCGTCTCGTCGACCATGAGAGCCTGCGTCTCAATAAGACGCGCATCGGCTGGAACGACATCTCCTGCTTCGAGAAGAATGATATCTCCCGTAACAAGCTCGCGGCTCGGGATCACTTGCTCATGCCCAGATCGCAACGCACGAGCGCTTTTGACGACGAACTGCTTTAAAAGCTTAAGAGCATTCACCGAATGGTATTCCTGCGAAAACCCCAGCAGTGTATTGATACAAACGAAGAGAATGATGAGGGAGCCCTCGATCACGTCTCCCATAGCGAACGAAATGGCCGCTGCTCCCGCTAGGAGGTAGATAAAAGGGGATCGAATCTGGCGCAAAAAGAGCTGCCAAGGACCAGCTTCATGGCTCAAAAGCTCATTGGGGCCTTGTGCCGCAAAGCGCGTAGCCACCTCGGCCTGGTCCAATCCCTGTGGAGGGGTTTTGGTCTCTGCAAGCGCTTCGTTTGTTGTCAGCGTGGTAAAGGGGGCGAAGGACATAAGATGGTGATATGATACCAGAGTTGCCGGTTTTCCGCGGTCGAGGTAGGTTCGCAAGCACGCCCACACTATGCCATCTCCATTTCATCTTGTTGCTCCATACACTCCCTCTGGCGATCAGCCCGAGGCGATTGCGGCGTTGTTGCGTGGGATTGAGCGCAAAGACCGTTTTCAGACCCTCCTAGGCGCAACCGGAACAGGGAAAACGTTCACCATCGCGAACGTGATTCAAAATATCCAAAAACCAACGCTCGTCATCGCTCACAACAAAACGCTGGCGGCACAGCTCTGTAACGAGTTTCGCCACTTTTTTCCAGACAACGCGGTTGAGTACTTTGTTTCCTATTACGACTACTATCAGCCAGAAGCCTACATCGCTCGCACCGATACCTACATCGAAAAAGAGGCGATGATCAACCAAGAGATCGATCGCTTGCGCCACGCGGCCACCCAAGCGCTCCTCACTCGCAAAGACGTGATCATCGTCGCTTCGGTGTCGTGTATCTACGGCTTGGGCGCACCAGCAGCCTATCTCCAAACCGTCTTACATCTAGAGCGTGGCCAGAGCATCGATCGCGAAGGCGCCATCCGTCACCTCGTCGACACGCAGTTCACCCGCACGCCATCGGATCTCACTCGTGGAAGCTTCCGCGCTCGCGGCGAAGTCATCGAACTCATGCCCGCACACGAGGAAAAGGTCTACCGTCTCGAATTTCCAAACGGCGTCCTCGATCGCATCGCGGTCACCGATCCTGTCACCAAAGCCGCCATGCGCGAACAGGAGGACATATGGATTTTCCCCGCCAAGCATTTTGTGACCTTGGGTCCAGAACGCGAACGGGCTATTAAAGAGATCCGCGCCGAACTCAAAACATGTCTCGAGAAATTTGAAAAAGAAGGCAAGCTCCTCGAGGCTGAACGCTTGGATCGACGCACCAAGTACGATTTAGAAATGATGGAAAATCTTGGCTACTGCAACGGCATCGAAAACTATTCGCAACCTCTTTCTGGTCGCGCCCCAGGCGAACCGCCGGACACGCTTTTCGCCTACTTCCCCGAAGACTTCTTGTGCGTGATCGACGAGTCTCATGTCACGCTTCCGCAGCTTCAAGGCATGTACGAAGGCGATCGTTCTCGCAAGCAAACGTTGATCGAGCACGGCTTTCGTCTTCCATCTGCGGCCGATAATCGTCCGCTACGCTTCGCGGAACTAGAGCAGAAGATGAATCGCGTCATCTGTGTATCAGCGACCCCAGGTCCATACGAATTCAAACATTCAGCGCAGGTCGTTGACCAGATCATTCGTCCAACAGGATTGATCGATCCAGAGATCCTCGTCTTACCTGTGACCCCAAAGAAGAACGTGCCAAGTCAGGTGGAGGATCTGCTCGAACGGGTGAAGCCTGTCATCGCGCGTGGGGAGCGTGTGTTAGCCACGACGCTGACCAAAAAGATGGCAGAAGACCTGACCGAATTTATGAAGGAGCGTGGCTACAAAGTGCGCTACCTCCACAGCGATATCGATACCGTCGAACGCTTGGAAATTTTGTCCGATTTCCGCAAAGGGGAATACGACGTAATCATTGGTGTGAACCTCTTGCGTGAAGGGTTGGATATCCCAGAAGTCTCGCTTGTCGCGATCTTGGATGCGGATAAAGAAGGATTTTTACGCTCAGAAACCTCGCTCATCCAGACGATTGGCCGCGCGGCGCGTAACGTGCGAGGTCAAGTCATCCTCTACGCCGACCACATCACAGGCTCAATGGAGCGAGCGATGGGGGAGACAGAGCGTCGTCGCAAAAAGCAACTTGCCTATAACGAAAAGCACGGCATCACGCCAACTACCATCATCAAAAAGCAAGAAGATTTGCGCGCCATGTTGGGGTTGGATGTAAAGAGCAAAGACGTCAAAGAAATTCTTAAGCTCGAGCTCACCGCAGAAACGCACAACCTCACTGAAGTACGCAAGAAAAAAGAGAAGGAGATGAAGGAAGCCTCGCTCAATCTCGAGTTTGAGTTGGCAGCTATTTTGCGCGATGAAATAACCGTCATCACCAAAGAGCTCAAGAAGCGTCAAAAGAGCTCGCCGCTTCCAGGGGATGAGCCCGGTGTCCATCGTGATGCGCCAAAGCCCAAGCGGCCGGTGCGTCATGGTCGAACGCGGTAGGAAGTTCCGTCGTCATCTGCTAAGCTGCACACGCTATGAATCGCACACCTCTCATCACACTCGGTCTTACGATCACCGCACTGATCTTATTGGGTGTGCTGTTTGTGTTTGGTTCGCGTCGCGTAGAATCCCTCTCGCGCCAAGTATCCGATGTAGCTCGTCGTCTTACCTCGGTCGAATCCGTCTACGACACCTCCGAATGCACGCTCACAGCAACAGAAGACGGGGCATGTGACGTAGGCGAAGGGCGATCGATGTTTTTAGGAACGATGGATGCGGATGGAGAAGTGCGTGCGCTCGTCTTGCGTGCCAAAGATGGAACAGAAACGCACGTAGGGCGATTGGGTCGCGATGCAACCTATGTACGCACGAAGCAGGAAGACGGATCTCCAGAAGGTTTTTTGTCTGATAGTAAAGAGGGAACGGTAGAAATCTACGCCGCAGATCCAAAGCTTAATCCACTAGATCGTGATGAGCGACTCCCCGTCATGGTCAGACATATCTTCGCCGTCACCACTTCCACCACCCCCTAAAAAGCAGGAGACCTCGCCGGCTGGGGAGCGGGCGAGGCGGAGAGGGGGAAAGGTACGGGGGAAGCGCGGCGGCTACTTGTCGTTCTTCGGCGGCCCCTCGAGAGGCCTCTTCAGGGGGTACCACTTCGGAGCGCGCTCCGGGAAGACCCACCAGTAGAAGACGCAGAACAGGGCGGCGGCCAGCAGCAGGAGCGCGGCGAGCTTGAGCAGGGCGACGAGCGTCATTGACACAATCCTCCACCTCAGGACACGTATTGCCAGAGGCGTCCCAATTCCAAACCTTTTCAGAGATTTCGTCAAATAAACAGAAGCCCCGCGAGAAGCGAGGTGGGGGAGAGGGGTTATTTTTTTGGCGGTGGAAGGTCAGCGGGCTTACGCTCATCGCCGAGGTAGCGGATGTTGGTGTTGATGAGCCAGTCCGCAGCCTCTTTCCGAAGTGCAAACTGTGCATCGGATGTACGACC
>CAZLPD010000002.1:16682-17997 GCA_964561355.1 uncultured Gammaproteobacteria bacterium | reverse complement strand
TGAGCCAGTCCGCAGCCTCTTTCCGAAGTGCAAACTGTGCATCGGATGTACGACCGACTGAGGGCTCCACGAGGGCCTGAGCCAGAGAGACGCCGGTGAAGGTTTGTGTCCCAGCCGGGCCTTCTGTGGCTTTGAGCCAAGCCCAGCAGACCCCGTACTCCTGCGCATGCAGGAAGATGATCCGCAGACACATGGCCAGTTCAGAAAGAGTGGACGAGGCTGCCTGCAGACGGTCGAGAGGGGCGTTGTCGGGGTAGAGGGTTGTCTCGACATCCTCCACACGCCGCACTCTTTCTAGCGCATGCACGCGCCGCAAGAAGCTCCCGTATCCGGCAGCATCATCAAGCTCGCGAGAGAATGGGGCAAATAGGCTCATGCCGAGCTTGAGTCGCTCGTGCTGCCATGTAGTAGACCCGTCGCTACGTGTGCGCTGCACCCATCTAGGGTAGGTACAGTAGCGCGCAGCTACCATGATACCCACCCGCAGGAGTTTGCACCTGGCCTGAGACTTCCGCACTTCCCGAAGGAGTGCCCGGCGATTCGCGTCGTCCATGTAGCCTCCTTCGAAAGAACTGAGCCCAGCTTGCCTGTTTCTGTCCGTGTGTCAAGCTACTCCTATCCTTTCTATGACCCCCGCTGAAGATATCAAAACACGATTGGATGTAGTGGACGTACTCGGCGAATACCTCCCGCTAAAACCAGCTGGATCCGGCGCATTTAAGGCGCTTTGCCCCTTCCATTCCGAGCGCACGCCCTCTTTTCATATCTCGCGCCCTCGCCAGTCTTGGCATTGTTTTGGGTGCGACACAGGGGGCGACATCTTTTCGTTTGTCATGAAGATGGAGGGGATGGAATTCCCAGAAGCCCTCGAACTCCTCGCCAACAAAGCCGGCGTCACCCTGCCAGCCTTCGACGGCGCCAAGATCAGTCTGCGAAAACGCTTGTACGAAGTAAACGATCTTGCCGCGCGCTTCTTCCGTTCCTCGCTCCTCCTTCTGCCGCAAGCACAGATCGCTCGTGACTATGTTGCCAAACGTGGTGTCGACGATCTCACCGCCGACGTCTTTCGGATTGGCTACGCACCAGATGGATGGACGAACTTGTCCGACGCACTCAAGACCAAGGGCGTCACGGAGGATGAGCTGCTACAAGCCGGTCTCGCCGCCAAACGCGAAAAGGGAAGTGGCGTCTACGATCGCTTTCGTCACCGCGTCATGTTTACGATCACCGATGTGCACGGCAACATCGTGGGGTTTACAGGACGCATCCTCGTCGACGACAAAACGCAGGCCAAGTACGTCAACACACCCGAAAC
>CAZLPD010000002.1:0-16582 GCA_964561355.1 uncultured Gammaproteobacteria bacterium | reverse complement strand
GACCCGGAAGACAAAAAACAGATCGCTCAAGAAGTCCTCTCCGAGGTGCGTCGCATCGTCGATCCGGTGGAGCGCGATCATTGGCTCAAGCGTCTCGGGCAAGACTTGGGAGTGAGCGAAGGAGCGCTGAGCGAGGCACTCCGCAAGGCCCAACCCATGACGCGGACAGCTCCGTACTCGCCAACCACCGCCACGCGAAATAGCGCATCCACGATGGGTGCGGGCTCGTCCGTCGTAGGGGCGGGTTTCAAATCCACTCCTACCGGCCCAACGGGGGCCGAGGCTGCCGAGCACGAGATGGAGAAGCGTTTGCTAGCCTTGGGGCTATTCCGGCCATTTTTGTGGCAAGAGTTAACCGCCGCCTGGAAAGCGGAGGCGATCCGCGATAGTGCCCTCCGGACCCTTTACGAAGCGTGCATTCTCGCGTATGCTCGGGACAATCATTCCCAAATGTCCGCCGCAGCCGCGGACAAACCCATGCCGCTTCCGACGCCCCTGACGTCGGATCAGGCTCAAACCTATGATGCATTGGCCTTCCTGGCCGAGCGAGAGTTTCAGGAGACGTCGCGCGAGATGCTTGCGCGAGAACTGAAGAGCCTCCTCGAGTATCTGCGCACGCTTACCAAAGCGCGTCGACGAAAAGAACTCGGAGAAGCCATGCGAGATGCCGAGCGAGTTGGTGACGCAACCTTGATTGCGGAACTGGCTCGTCAATTTTCGGAGCTGTCCTAGGACGCTTTAATCGGTCCATCACTCTCTTCGCCACCTATGCCAAAACCCGCCAAGAAGCCTGCTGCCCCCAAGAAAAAATTCTTTCCTACCACTCGCGTGCCAAAATCCTCGTCTCCATCCGCGCCAAGCAAGCGCACGCCTCGTCGACCCTTTCTCGCAAAGAAAGGGGCGGCTCCTGCTGCTCCGGCCAAGAAAGCAGACACGGTGCGTACGGGCCCGGTCCGTCTCGGTCCTTACGTCAAAGCCAAGCCTCCATCACCAGAAGCGCTCGAAAAGTTTTTTGAGAAAGCGCGCGCCCGTGGCTTCGTCACCGAGAACGAAATTCTCTACGTCTTCATCGAGGTTGAGGATTATTTAGATACCTACGAAGCCTTCGTCGATCGTTTGGATGCAGCCGGCATCAGCATGGTCGAGCAAAAAGAGGGGATTCTCGGTCGCGGTAAGGAACGCGAAGAGATTTTGCAAACGCTCCATAGCAGCGAAGATGGCAAACGCGGCAAAGCCGATCCACTCGAGCTCACCGCAGAATCCATCCAGATCTACTTACGCGAAATTGGAAAAATCCCTTTGCTCACCGGTGAACAAGAAATCGCACTCGCAAAACGCAAAGAGAAAGGGGAGAAGGAAGCTGAACGCATGCTCATCGAAGCGAACTTGCGTTTGGTGGTGTCGATCGCCAAGAAGTTTCAGGGCAAATCACTTTCTCTTCTCGATTTGATTCAAGAAGGAAACATCGGCTTGTTCCGCGCCGTCAAAAAGTTCGAATATCGCAAAGGATTCAAGTTCTCCACGTACGCCACGTGGTGGATCCGTCAGGCCATCACGCGCGCCCTCGCCGATCAATCCCGTACCATCCGTATTCCGGTGCACATGGTGGAAACGATCAACAAATTCCAACAAATCGAACGCGAGTTGATTCAGGAGCTCGGTCGTGAACCATTGCCAGAAGAAATCGCCGCAGAAATGAACCAGGAAGTCGACAAGGTGCGTCACATCATCAAGATCTCGCAAGACACGGTTTCCCTCGAAACATCTGTGGGTGACGATGATGACGACTCGACACTCGAAGACTTTATCGAGGACGTCAAAAACGTCACGCCAGATCGTTCTGCTGCGTTGCAGTTGTTGCGCGATTACGTCCGCGACATCATCAAGGATCTCAACCCACGCGAACAAAAGATTCTCGAAATGCGCTTCGGTCTTACCGACGGCGTAGGTCACACGCTCGAAGAAGTCGGAAAAGAATTCGACGTTACGCGCGAACGTATCCGTCAGATCGAGGCCAAGGCCTTGGAAAAAATCCAACAACATCCGCTTATCAAGCGTTTGGCAGACTACTAACCCGAACCAGGGGCACGAGCATCCTCGTGCCCCGTTGCGTTGAAGAGGGTGGGTGAGAGAAGGTCGCTAACCGGCCGCCTCTCACCCACACTGTTCGCAAAGATCGGTAAGTACCGACTCATGACGAGAGTGTGTGGAGGTCAGTGATGGGACGTCGCAAGAGTGATTGTATCGTTCATCAGCCCCCGGCGGACGGACAGGCTCTCAACTTCGAGCCGGACGATCGCGGAGGCGGCGGACGTCGTGGACGTCATCCAGGGTACGGCGGCCCTTCCAAGCCGATCGGCCATGAAGAGCTCCGTACGCTGATCAGCTCCCGCAACGGGCGCGTGGGCAGCGCCATCGACAGCTAGAGCTGGCGCCAAGCAGCAATATCGTCTCGGGTAGAACGCCCTCTCGTTCGCCTCCTCTCCTCCCCCGTCCCCCTCAGGACGGCTCTTGTTTTTATGGGCATTTCCGCTCTTGCCAGAGCCCCAATGTCTTGTTATATTTCCCGCGCCCTTACAGAAGGTCCTCAGACAGACAGGCCTTGTCTAAGACAATATTCCGGGGTAGCTCAGCGGTAGAGCAGTGGACTGTTAATCCATTGGTCCTGGGTTCGAATCCCAGCCCCGGAGCCATGTAGAACCGACTGTCGCAAGACGGTCGGTTTTGCTTTTTAACGAGCTATTTTTTGTTGGTTCTAACCCTTCTTTTTTGGTTTCATACGCCATCTGTGATAGCTGCACCTTTTTGAACCAAGGGTGCAGTGAAATATTGAGTATTTCATTCAATATCGTTTGGTTCGAACCTAAAGCCATGACGATCTCTCGCTTTTCTTGAGGGCTACCATTTACGAAGTGAGCATGAGCGTATGTTGCGAAGTTAAACACCTTCTCAGTTAACTCTGTGGCTCGTTCAGCGCGATCTATAAGCTTTTGATTCTCAGAGTTTATTTTTGCAACTTCAGCTGCTAGTGCATTTTTCTGTTTAAGATAGGTTTCATCATCGATAAGGCCCTTCATTCGCATACGGGTGAGCTCTCCCAATTGTGTCTGGATATCGGCGGTGGTATTTTGCTGGCTTTTACGAATACTAGAGCTGATCGCAACCTCTTTCTCACGTTCTTTTGCAAGATGATTTACAGCCCATTGCCCAAACTCTGGATCGATAGTCATTTGAAGCAGTTCTTTTTCAATTTGAGATTGTAGCTTGGCTTCCGTGACACAGAGTCTTTGGGAGCAGGTAATATCTTTTCGCTTTCGCGTACAATGATAATACGTGTAACTCTTTACGTTTCCGGTCAATTTGATCTTCTTAGCCTTAGTTTCGGCGGTGTAGAGGCATCCGCATTCCTCACACCGAATAAATCCGGTGTAGGCAAACTCGCGTTTCTTGGGACGGGTTGTTCCTCGTTTTCCTAACACGCGCTGTACATAGTCAAACTCATCTTGCGTAACCATCGGCATATGACTTCCTTTATGCCATACCTTCTTATACGAGATCATGCCCGTGTAGAAGCGGTTGTTGAGGATTCTATATACACCACTATCAGATAAGCGATTCCCGCCGATGCGCTTAAACTTTCGCGTGCGAAATCCCCATTCATTGTTTGCCAAATCACAGACCTTTTTTGCGGAATATGTACCCGTCAGCATTAGTTGCCAGATCTTCTGTACTAGGTGAAAGCGTTCTGGATCGGGTACTATAATACCTTTTTCTTGTTCATCCTTCGCGTTTAAGTAGCCCAAGGGTGCCATGTTCGGCATCCAGCCTTTATCGACCCTTCGCTCCATGCCGCGTACCGTGTTCTTCCTTAGCTCGATAATAAATTGATTAGCCGAACCACTCTCAACGCTAAAGAGAATCGCATTATCATCTGGTTTGTAGGCACGATCAAATGTCTGAATGGATTGAATGATGTTTCGTTGGAGCATCCATTGGATACTCCCGCTATCTACTGGATTTCGAGACAGGCGGTTCAAATGCCAACAAAGAATCCCGTTTGCTTCGCCTGAGTGCATTCGTTCCAGTAGCTTGCCGAACATCGGACGGTTATTCGGCTGCTTGGCAGATTTGGACTCTGAAACAACGTCAATAACGTTTAAGTTTAGTTGTTTTGCTAGATTCGTCAGTCGCTCGATTTGGTCATCGATAGATTGCGCTTGTCGGTCTTCGCTCTCTGACGATTTCCGAGCGTAAATGATGTAGCGTAATGGTTTTGTGAATTCCATACAGTGGCAGAAATGTTTAATTAATTGTAATGGTAACTAAGCAATAAATGGATTAAAAACCCATTAATCCAAAATGACGAATATACCCGATGCAGTCATGCAATACGATTTGCATTGTTTTCATTCGTAAATAAGGCCAATTTTCGAAGGGTGACGAATTTACTGCTTTCAGCCAAAATCTCGGTAACAATGGCATAATAGCTTTATTAATTAGGAAGGTGAATGTTCGGTATCGGTGACCGCAATGTTCTCGTCGCAATTTGTGCCGATAACCTCGCAAATGCTTTCATACAAGAAGGTGTCTATACCGCTTTTTATACTTTGTACTATGGCTTTTAGTTCTTTTTTCGTTAGTTCCCGTCCATCCCATTCCGTTTCAACATATTCTCTGAGAGCGTCTTCGCTGAAGAGCATGGTGTTTATTGATTCGATTTCATGTTGCATATGGTTGTTATTTTAAGCAATTAATTAGCTTCAAACATTCTTCGCTAGCGAACCATTTATACTCATCTTTTATACGCAGGACATTTTCTGGTCGTCCTACGCCACTTCTTTTCTTTATGATTTCGCATACATCTAACGCTTCTAATATCGCCATCTCTTTTACGGCGGTTGGTTTCGAAACTCTGCTGTTTTCTTTCAAGAGTTCTTCAACCTGAGTCGTTGTCAGCTCACCGTCGTTAGCAATGAGCAGTCTAAATAAACGAGCTCGATTTGGTGGAGCGCTATCGATGGCAAGCTTGATGATTCCCGAGACATCTTCATCAGTTATCGCTCTTCTTCCTGCAAGAACGGCTAGTCCGCGGCATTGGTTATAGAACAATCGAATAATTCGGTCGGGTTTCTCGATTACGGTCTGCTGATAGATGATTTCGTCTTCATTGGTTTTTTCCATTCCGTTTATCACGCCACGCAGACTGGCTAGCAGCTTGCCGCAGCGGGCAATGATCAGCAGATGTTCTCTCCGGTCGTTTGTCTTATTCCACTCGATACCGTCTTGATTGTTTCCCCATAGGCTCAGAATGAGCCTTTTAGAGGCGATGCGGCATGACAGCTCTTTATCTTTAACGGATGAAGAAATGAGCTGGTCTACGTGTTCAAGATCACTCTTATTTTTCGTATTCATGTTTAGAAAGAAGAGACGAGCTCCAAAGCTTCCCATCGTGCGCCATACATGAGGCTGTAGCGGGGTTGAGGCGGCAATCAGCATAAATAGGTGCTCGCCTGTATACCCACGTTCCCCATGCACACCACTGTCGGTTTTAATGCCTTCACCATCCAATACACGGGTCATGATGCCGATACACTCGCTCAAGTCCTCTTCACGCTTCGAAAAGATCGTTGCCATATCCCGAATCAAGAAGGCTTTGTTGCGGATCCGTGGAAGTAGGTCTACGTCTGCAAGTTTTTCTCTTGGAACGTTGGCCGCGTTCGATACGAATGATGCCGGAGTAAACTTATCCGAAGCATACGTTAGGCCCTCGATTCCATCTAAGAAGTTGACGGTAATTGTCTTTCCGCTTGATGGAACGTCTACGAGAATCAATGCAAAAGGATTTGTAACGTCTTTAATCAAGAGCTGACAAAGTACGCCTAGGCACATCTCTGCCGGGAATAAGAGATCGGGGAAATTGGCTCTCACGGTTTCTCGCCACTGCTCGAAGTTAAGGGGATTGTCTGGCTTTGTTACGCGCATGATTCTACCGATCGAATCAAGTCTACTCACGGGCTTTGTCATGGCGTTGAAGCTCTCTGGATTGCCTCCAAAACGAGTGAAGTAGTCGGTAACGTCTTTCAATCCTTTTCCCATATCTTCAGGGAGAATAATTTGAAATAACTTTAATGTCTCGATCGTTTTTAAGGAATTGATGACAGATAAAGCGCCCTTCTTTCCGCTTTCATCGTTGTCGTAGCAGATAGTTACCGATTCAAGATTGGCGAACTCCTTAATCCACTCTTGTTTGAAAGTCCCGCAGCCACCCGTGCTAGTGATAGCGGGAATGCCTTTAGATAGGAGTACAAGACAATCGAGCTCACCCTCGCAAATGGTGATGCTAGTAGCTCCTTTAAGCGTGCTCCAGTCGAATAACTCGTGTGTTGCGCCGGTAGGCCATACCATCATCTTTGGTATTTGAGTTCCAGAGGAGTCAGGATCGCGTCGCAGCTTCAGCATTGAGTAGCCGTCTAGAGGGTTTTTCTTCGGAATGGGGATTGTGATCCAGTTGCTCCCATAAAAACTTCCCCAACCCAATTTAAACTCGTTAATGAGATCATCCGGAATGCCTCTGTCGTTTAGATATGTCCGTACAGACGCCGGGAGAGCGATGTGGCACTTCAAGATAGTCTCTAAGGATACGCTCTCCAGTGTCTGCTCAGTGGCGGTTTTGTTAACTTGTTTTCCCTCAGTCTTTTTCAGAAATAACGATTTCTTACTATCGCCTAAGAATTGAGCCAAGGTGTAGATATTTCCTTTTTCCCCACATTTCTTGCAATCGTATTGAGTGGTGACCTTTGAGAAGTAGAGATGGTACTCGTTTATACGGCTGTTATCGTCACATCCGTTAAATAGACACTTCACCGCAAGCTCTCCGGGAACTTCTTTAAAAGGAATGCCTTTCGACTCTAAATATTCAGTGATCGTTAACATTTCTTGGTTCATAGTTTTTAGTGGGTGGTTCATGTATTCGCTGTGCTAGCTCTGACAGTGGGTTGATCGAGCGGTTTATAGATGAGCTGATACAGATGGATAAGGCGTGCGGCTTTGTCTCGTGCATCACTTTCTTCAAGTCGCTTCCCGAACTTGCGCTCATACAGGTCTTGAAACTCGTCGATATCTTTATCGCCGAGCTGCATATTATGATGAGTACAATCGATTTTTCACGCAGCGAATCGCATCGAAATATGATCGTGCATCTAGTTTTAGACGCCCGTTCCAATATTCACTGATGTTTTGTTCGATTAGGTCATCGCGACGAAATAGAAATTGCGCTTTATTACCCTCGTTTGTTTTATCGATAGAATCCAATTCATATCCAAGACAGAACAGTGCGCATGTGAGTCCAAGATCAAAGGTAGAGAAATACTCTGCCAGAGGACGGTACTCGGGTTGATGGTTCATGTAGGTTTTGATCGATGAGTAGGATCGTTTGCGCAAAACGAAAAGCAAGCTTGCACAGTGAAGCTTACGACTTGATGCGGTGCGTCTCTTACTCGCTACCTACTCGTCTCTTACTCGGAGTTGGTAGGGGAGTATCGTTTATTAAATATTTCTGCGAATCCTCTTGTTTTCCCAAGTAATTAAGGCTTCTGTTGTATTGAAAGCTTTTCTGAATCCGTTATTTACTCTGTGTACCGCATCTAAAAATGACTTTCGCGACTGAGATTTTGATCTACTGTTCTCCCGATCGAGCACGAATTCAGCTAGCTCATCCCAAGAAACATCCTCATCCGCATTTGTTTTGGTGAAAAAGAACTCAACGATCAGTTCGCTTTTTGTGCCACTTAGCGCTTTAAAGTATTTTTCACCCTTAGTGATCTTCTTGGTTAAGGTCACATATTGGTAGCCACCTTTTAGGGTAATGCTCTTTGGTTGGGTAGAAGTCTTGTTAGATGGGGATACAGTGACTTCAACGACTAATGCGCCGTATAGCGTAAGGCATCGGATCGCGAAGGAGAGTATCTGTAGCTTTCCTTCTTGCTGCAGACTGAGCAGCGAATCAATGAGGTTGATTCTTCCATAGTCCTTTTTATCAAAGGAGCTGACAGCTTCTAGCAGCCTCCATGTGTCTGAAGGATATGAGGCTGCTGAGGGCAGGCATTGAGATGTGTAGATTAACGGTACATTGCTATAATTGGCCGCTTGTTTTTCTACACTTATTAACACCAGATCCTTACTTTTTTCTAAGGAATAGTATGTGCTGCAGTATACCGTAAGTAAATTCCTAACGTTGATTAGTGCCTTCGGACTTAACGAAAGAGCTGTATTGATCTGATTGAGAATATGTGAAATACAAACAGATCCACGATCTATTAGGGCAGGTAGGTCGATACCATTTGTTTTTAGCGATAGCTCTTTAATTAAATCTAACCATGCAGTCGCCTGATCGTGGTTCATTCTTGGCATAGTAATCGTAATTTTGGATATCTAGCTCAAAACTACGTTATATTTAAGCAATTATCAAGGTTTTTTGAGTAAATTAGGGAATTTTGTCACTGTGTTGATAAAGCGGTGTTTTTTGAGGTAAGCTGCTTTCGTCTACCCCCTATTCTCCGACCACCCGGAGGTATTTGCCTACCCGTTTCACGATTGTGAACAGAGATGGGCAGTTAACCTCCACAATCGGGAGCCTTCGGGTTTTCCGAGAATAGTGGGTAGACCGGTTGGCTGCCCTTTTTTGATATCTGGACAGCTGCTAATTCTTTATGCCCGCGTCTACCGGGCTCCTCTATGTCTGAATCTCAGTTATCTAAGGCTTGGTACAAGAAGTGGTGGGGGATTATTTTAATACTCATGACTTGGCCGGTGTCTATTCCTGCTTTAGTCGTCTTTCTCGTTTGGCAAAAAACGTCATGGAACAAGTCCGTGAAGCTGCTTGTGAGTGTCGGAGCAGCCATAGTCTTGTTTGGCGCTCTATCCAGCCTCGGTGACTCACCTAAATCGCGGTCTAGTGACGCTTCACTGGATAGCGGACAAGTACAGGAGGCGGCAAAGCAGGTGTTCGATGTGCCAGCTTTACTTAATAAGAGTATCGATGAGATCAAAGTTCAGCTAGGCTCTCCTGAATCGGATTCTGAGCCCACGAAGCAGCAGATTGCGGTTGGGATTACGGAATGGGATAAGAAATGGACTAAGGACGGCGAAGATATCTTGATAACGTATAACGTCAAAACCCGTAAAGTAGTAGATGTCTTTATCGATACAACTGATCCTTCCGGTCTTACGTCGGACAAAGAGCGGCTTCTTAAGGTTGGAAATACGAAGATTGGCGATCCGGCTTATGATGTTGAATTTGTTAAAGCGATTACAAGTCTAAGTAAGTTTACGGGTGTTAAAATCATTCCCGTTGATCAGAAGAAGAGAGATGCCTTAGTCAAAGAACGAAAAACGTTTGACGTGAAGCGAGGTAATAGCGCGTTCGCCGCACAACAGGCTCTCGAAATCATAAAAGTCGTAAAGAATAACGGCGTGGGTGCGGATGTCTATATTCAGGCGGATGTTCCTACTGAGGTCCAGAACGAGTACTTGCTCGGAGGTAAAGAAACGACTTACCGCGAGAAGGCGACAATCGCTAAAATGACTCTGGTGATTAATAACACGGCGTGGGCATTGGCTCCTGATACATCAAAACGGGATTTAGTAGCATCTCTGGTTAATAGGCTGAGGCTACTGTATCCCAACGCTGTTCCGAGGGTCGAAGTAAATAATGGTATACGGACAGTCGCAGAAGGGAGTTGGAGTGTATGGAATGGAGAGGCAAAGGTTGAGCTAAGATAAAGCAAAAAACTCTGGTATACCCCCAGAGTTTTTCTATAGAAAAAGTTATCTATATTCAGCGAATATGAATTACTAAGGCTCACAAATGTAAATGCATATTTCAGTTGACGGACAGTCACATTTCGCACATGCTATATGCATTTTAAAGTGCAACTTCGCGCTTATTTGAATTAAGTCAAAGACAATTACTATTTAATCAGCCCGTATCATGCCTAGAAGTATTGATGAAGGTTTTAAAGACTTTCTCGCCAAACTCGTTCCTACGGATGTTGAATCAGAGGCGGCGAAGAATCATCGTGCATCTATCCATGCTCGACTACAGACAAGTTTTGGGTTAAAGAGATTCGTCCGAATAGGATCTTTCGGGAATGGTACTAGCGTGTCAGGTTATAGCGATGTTGATTATCTCGCATCGCTTTCCAATTCTAGCCTTACGAGGAGCTCGACCTACTCTTTGGAGAAGGTTCGTAATGACTTAAGCGAGAGATTTCCTTATACGCCTGTAAGAGTAGATTGCCCTGCCGTCGTACTTCCATTTGGATCAAAAGTGTCTGAAACAACGGAAATCGTACCGGCTGATTACGTAGAGGAAAGAAATGGGTATTCTGTCTATGATATTGCAGACGGCAGCGGTGGATGGATGCGAGCTAGTCCCGACATGCATATCGAATATGTTGATAAAGCTGATAGGATTTTAGACCGCAAATTGAAGCCGCTCATTCGTTTTGTAAAAGCTTGGAAGTATTTTCAGAATGTTCCGATTTCATCGTTCTATCTTGAGCTCAGAATCGCAAGCTACGGCTACACTCAAAATAGCGTTATCTATAATATAGATCTGCAGATCATTTTATCGAGACTTCTATCTGATGGCTTGGCACCATTTCTCGATCCGATGGGAGTATCTGGATATATCTACGCTTGTAAGACTGATGTTCAAAAAGCAGATGCATTATCCAAATTAAAGAGCGCGGCATCTAGAGCTGAAAAGGCTTATGAGGACTATAAAAAAGGTAACATACAAAGCGCGTTTGGATGGTACAAGCTTTTGTATGGTGATCAATTTCCTTCTTACTACTACTAAGCGTTAAATATGATTGTCGCTGAGGAGAACAAGAAGAAACAGCTTGAAAGGCTTGGCGCTCAACGTCAGGTTTACGCCACCGGCAAGCTCATTTTTTGGGTACAGATCTTACTTAGCGTTCCTTTAGCTATACTGAGCAGTATTGTTGCTATCAAATATCCTTCATCACAAAGCTACGTTGCTCTTTGGGGTATTATTATCAGTGTTTGTGACTTAGCATGGTTTACACCGTGGCAGGATCGATTGCGAGATACTGCGGCAGCCATCCAAGAAGTATTCGATTGTGATGTTCTTAAGCTGCCTTGGAACGCATTAAAGGGCGGCAAATTACCGGACCCGGAGCTCGTTGCCTGCCAGTCAAAGAAATACGCAAAATGGGCACATAAGATGCCAAAAATTACAGATTGGTATTCCGTTGAGGTTGACAGATTGCCTCTTTACGTAGGTCGTATCGCCTGTCAGAGGACCAACTGCTGGTGGGATGCTGAACAGCGCAGAAAGTACGTAACGGGTATCATAGTGGGTACTAGTGTGGTTTTTGGGGCCCTGTTCCTTATATCTTTTATCGGGGGATTAACTTTACAAAAGTTTACGCTAAACGTTGCTGCCCCATTTATTCCTGCTCTGCTGCTGGGCATAAGGCAGTATCAAGAACATACTGCGACCGCTTTACGCCTGGACAGATTAAAGGATTACGCAGTAGAAATTTGGAATAAAGCGTGTAATGGCGATGACGAAGAAGTAGTCACTGTGATGTCACGCAATTTGCAGGATGAGATACTGGAAAACAGGCGTAGAAAACCCTTCGTATTCGATTCAATTTATAAGCGACTCCAGCCGGAATTTGAATCTAATATGAACTATGGCGTAGCAGAGCTTGTAGAAGAATGGGAGAGAAGACGAAGCGTATGAACATAATTATCATCGGAATCGATCATGGCTTTCAAAGGGTAAGGAGTATGTCTGCAGTGTTTACCTTGAATCAACGCCTTCTGACCGAAATGATACATGAGTTAATATCTGCAGAAAACGTATCTTTGTTCGCGGAGGAATATTCGCAAGAGGCTCTAGATAAATACGGTGATAGTCAAACAATTTTGCAGGTACTTTCAAAGCGGTACAATATTCGTCATTTGTTTTGCGATCCAAATTCTGAAGAGCGTGCTCTTTTGAGGCCTATTAAGCCCAGCGAGAGTCAATATCGGGCTCGTGAAGAATATTGGCTAAGTCTTTTAGAAGGCTTAAATCTAGCCATGAGCGATCGTGTCGTGTTTTTGTGCGGTTACGATCATTTGGATACTTTTGCTGAATTATGTTTGATGAAAGGGTACGTTGTGGCCAAGCGCAGGATATAAATAAAGCTAAACTGGCTTGGTGGGGGATATAAAGGTTCGGAATGATGAACGGCAATGGGGGGGGGAAGTTGGAGCTTGTGTAGTTAAGGGCGAAGGTAGAGATTGAATAAAGATAAATACAGTCGTTAAATAAAATGGTGATTATAATTACGTAGTGCTATACAAGATGGGAATCCATAGAGGCTCATAATACTCTTATCGAGAATGAATCTATTAGAAAGGATAAAAGTATGAAGAAAACATCTGTTCTTGTGCCTTTCCCTATTTCCCAAGCGCAATTAAGCTTATTGGTTAATAAATGCGATGCAGCGCTGCACGCTTTACAAAAAGAAGTGATGGATGGTTTAAATCCCCCATCAGGGGCATACGGGTTATTCCATTACCTTGGGCATGTACTTGTACGTGTTCACGACACTGATAGGATCGTGACGCGCCTTTTTGCGGAAGTCCATCGATTATTGCATCTGCATGCTCAGGAAGAGAGGTTAACGCCACGTAATTGGCCTAGCGGTAAACCTTTGCCAAAGAATTTGCAGAAGCTGTTTAAGGAATCTCATGAGTTAACGCAATCGGCGCAACTTGATTTCGAATCGCTTTACGTATTTGGAATGGTGATGCTTGACCAATGGAGTTTGATTGCGGCGTCTATAGCAAATCTTCCTATTAAGCGGAAACATCCGTTTGTTGAGCTTGTAGATTCTTGGGAGCGTGATGCATCTGGTTCGTTGGCATCGATATGGGAAAAGTATCATACGGATATTCTTTGGCTTCATTATCAACTTCGTTTTTATCGTAATAGGTTTATAGTTCATGCAAATCGGCCTTGGAGCAGAGGAGCTACTCGTACTGTTTGGGGAGAGGACTTTGTGCTTTTTACGCCCACGCCACCTGGTTGGCTTGATGATGGTATTTTGAATAAACAAATCTTAGATTTACTACCGCTGGCTCCAGCTCGTATTCGCGATGCTACCGATGATTACTGGGAGAAGGTGCGTCCGGGCAGAATCATTGAAGTATTGTTTGAAGATATTGGAAATATTAAGAGTCGTGATGACAGAGAGAAGATCGCAGAGCTTTATGGCAAGAAAGGCGGCTCTACGCCTTCATTTCAAATCATTGCCGGAGCTTTGTTAGTCTTTATCGAGAAGGCGACAAATGAACTAATCGCTATTGCAAAGAACAACCTTTCAAGTATTGATCTCGGTAAACCTAATAAGACATCGCAAGAGATGTGGATGAATATTGAATAAAATGAAATATGTCTAACTCTATATCAGTGGCAACCTACCTGGGATTTGAAGATCTGTTTCAATCCCTATTTATCAACGGTTTGTATCTTGGTGTCAGCGTTGTGCTAAGCGATCCAGCTCTTTTGAGGCAGGCTATTTTAAAAAAGATCGAAGATATGGATCCTGTAGATTTAATCCGGTTTAATTCATTTTTGAACATGGTAGCTCAGACTCGATCTCCGAGGGAGATCATGTCTATTGGAAACAAAGAGCTTGTACTTGCTAAATTAGCTAATGTCGTTCTTCCGAACAAGATTTTCTTAGTAAGAGATAGCATTTTGAATATAACCACGAGAATTATTTCCGAAAACGTTTCAGGAAAAAAAGCGGTGACTGGTCAGATCAATCCAGCGAATGCGAGTGACTACTATGCGAGCTTATTGCTGGTAAATAGTGAATTGAGTGAGATACAGGCGAAAAGTGGATCTCTCTTCAAAGATATCTTTATCAGAGAGTACCCGCACTCATATAACCCCGAATGGGTCGAGCATATTTACTCTCAAAGACTGAGAAGGTATGAGTTTATCTACTTAGAGCTTCTGTCTGTATTGCCTGTTTCGAGTATTGATAGATTCAAAATCAAACTTCAAGAGTTTGAAACTAGAGTAGGAGTGCCCTTGTCAGAATACTTTTCTGTATTGTTTGGTTTATTTAATTGGTATTTGAGGGTTCCAAATCAAAAGCGCAATAATGCGAAGGCGTCTTCTTCCCTAAAAGGTTATGGCTTTGATCCAAAGTATTCATCTACCTATTACATCGAAAGGCAGCAGTTTTCTGATAGAAAAGACATACTGAGAGTGATCGACAGTTTATCTAAAGATCTAGAGCAGTTCAGAGGAGAATTTTTAAAACAAAAGCAATCAGGAAAGCTCATAGCTAATTCATATTACGAGTACCTTCCTGTTATCTTTAACAATCCTGTTTTTAAAGTAAACGATGACAACTATACAATTTTGGACTTAAAGTTCTTGCTGGAAAGCATTTGTGGCGGGTTGTTTTGGCGACTCGAAGAGGCGCCGCTAAAGGATCAGGATGGAGAGCTGGTAGAGCATTATTTTAAGTGGTTACTGAAGTCTATTTTTCCTGAACCCATGCTTGCTTTTGAGGGTGAAAGTGATAAAGGCTGGCCAGACGGAATCTTGGAAACTGACGAGGCTATTTTCATTTTCGAGTTCACGACCGAATACTATAGATTCGCATCTCTGTATAGCGTTGATTGCGATGATCTATATAAAGATATACATAGATTACTGTTCAATAAGGGAAGCTCAGACCCTCTTGCACGAAATAAGAAAGAGCAGGGTAAATTCTTTAAGTTGCAAAACTACGTGCTCTCTCAGGCTAATCCAGGTAAGAAGCGGATCATACCCATCTTGGTTACGGAGAATTATGTTGGTGATTATGACTTATTGAATGAGTTCGACGCCTTAGTTTCTAAGGAAATCAATGATGCCGAACTTCACGCCTTAAAGGAATTTAAACCAGTAATTATTTGTCTCGATGACCTAGAGACATTTTGGGCTCTGCATTCAAAAGAGGATGCTCCAGAGGCATTTAAGGGGTTATTGGCTCGATGGGAGTCCGTTAGGAAAGGCCCGCATTACTTTAATTTAGGACAGTTCATGATTAGAAATGCTCCAAGAATGACCAATCTTGGTTATAAAGAGTTCTTTATCAACCATTACCTAGTTAATCACGCGCCTAAGACTCGTGGAGTGTAGCTTCTCTGCTTTATTTGTATGGACGATTTAATAAAGTGAAATTGACTCTGTGAGAGGTATGTTCAGCGAGGGGATGCATATGTGTCCCTCATAACTTTGAATCTCGGTTCTAACATCTTCCACGATGCGGAGCCATGAGCGACAGTGTCTGGCGACCCAGACACTGTCAATCAAAAAAGCACCACAAACGTGGTGCTTTTTTGTTCTTTGGGGAAGCGTGAGCGGTGGTGCTAGAATAAGATCAGGCAACATCCGCACTAAATCTCATTTCATGAAATAGACCCTATGTTTTTTCGATTATACGCAATCGCTTTACCCGTGTTCTTTGCCATCGATATGCTGTGGATTGGGGTCGTGGCTAAGGGGTTTTATGCCAAGCAAATCGGGGCTCTCTTAAAACCAGATGTGAATTGGGTGGCTGCCATTCTTTTTTACCTACTGTTCATTGCCGGCCTTGTTGTATTTGTGATCACGCCCGCTGTGGAGCAAGGATCGTGGGTACGAGCAATGCTTCTTGGGGCATTCTTCGGTCTCGTGTGTTATGCAACCTACGACCTCACAAACCTAGCGGTAACAAAAGACTGGCCGCTCCTAATCACGATCGTTGATTTGGCTTGGGGAGCGCTACTCGCAGCGTCTGTATCGACGATCACGTACTTGATCGCGCATAAGATGGGGTTATAAGTGCTTTTCGGTACTCGCGTCTCATCCTACTCGCAGAAAATAAGAGCCTGGCTCGAAATCTTCAGTTATTGAGGTAGACAGCTATAGCAGGACACCCAGCTTGTGAGGAGACCCCCCGCTCCCTATACTACCTATACAAATATATGCGCTCATACTTCTCAGCGTTCGTTATTGGTCTTGCGATCGTGTCTGCCGCGCCAAGTGCGGTATATGCACGCACGATCAGTCTTTATACGGGTGATACTACGTCGTACACCTTTTTCCAGGGGGAAAGTGGATCAAAAACGGTTTCCGTGAATGGTTTTGCTAGCTCTTTATCGGTGAGTGGAGCACTGCCTGCGGGTGTTACGGCCACGCGCGGAGCAACAACCGATATTGCATCCGAGCTTCGTTTCGAAGGAACGCCAGCGGCGGAGGGGATTTTTCCTGTGCAGGTCTTTACAAAGATAAGTGGGATTACCTACGGCCCATTCCCGTACACGCTTAATGTATTCGCTCGTACGCTCACTATTAATCCATCCTCTATTCCAGATGGACGCGTCGGATTGCCATTCTCGCAAACGTTGACCGCGGGAGGATCGAGCTACATCGATCCGACGTTGTATTGGGGCATCTCAGACGGAGCCCTTCCTCCAGGTCTTACGCTCAACACGGCAACCGGAGAAATATCCG
>CAZLPD010000001.1:28779-87407 GCA_964561355.1 uncultured Gammaproteobacteria bacterium | reverse complement strand
GTTCTGGTAACGTAAAAACCCTCCATAAATGGAAGGTTTTTGCGTGGGGTCACATTGTCGAGGTTGTCCGCACTGCTGTAGAGAATCTGCTACCGTGTTCTTTTATTCCTGACTACTCATTACAGAGGTGAACTTAATTTATCAATTTCGACCAGATTCTCCAACTGGGCTCCATCGATGGTTGCAATTCTCATCTCAGATCCATTCTTTTCCAGTTCGATGATTGCTCCGTTACCAATTATTTTGAGTTCACTGATTTTTACCAACTCTCGAAATATGCAACGTATCGGTCCACCGTGGGTCACGACAGCAATTGCATCGTAACCATTACTGACAATCTCATCGAAACAACCCGTAACGCGACTTTTGAAGTCTTCATAGGTTTCAACGCCCTCAATCACAGCGTCCTTATTCATCGGAAGCTCACCGAGCCTACGATACTCTTCCTCTGGTTGATTCTTGCTCAATTTGGTAAATGCACCGTAGATATCCCGTTCGTTCAGATCATCGGCTACGCGCATCTCACAATTGAGTATTTGGCGCATGATATCACACGTCTCCTTCGCGCGAATTTTACCGCTACAAAATATAACTTGAACATTTTTATCTCTAATCTTTTGTGCAACTACCTTCGCCTCCTCTCGTCCAACCGCCGTCAAATGATCATCGTAATCACCCTCGTACTTTTGTCTGATGTCGGAAGTGCTTTCTCCGTGTCTGATTAGAAAAATTTTCATAAGCTCATCGATCTATGGCTGCGCCCTATACAATCTCAACTCTTTTTTATCCATGATCGAAGTTTAGCACTCGGTTCCAACTCTCGTCAGGGATATGCAAACCATCACCTTCGCTCGAACTACGTAAAATATCTCAGACATAACAAAAATCCCTCGACTTCTCGAGGGATTTTCGTGGGGTGCCATCGTGGAGGAAGTGCGAACTGTTTTTGCAAAGATAAACGATGCAATGATCTATATTCCTGACCTAAACGGCTAGCTATTACCTTTTAGTTTAGCGATTCTTTTGTTCAGCAGAGGCGTGAAATGATCTTTATATCGCTCCTGTAACTCCGGCAATCTCCAGTCCGTGCCCGTTACTCGTCCTCTGCACTTTATAGAGCCGCATCGGCACTCCCACTTTGAGACAAAAGCCTCATCCGCCTCCCAGATTGCGTAATCAGCTGTCAGCTCTTCGCCGATCTGAATATCTCGTTTCGCAATGAGTGTGTGTGCGTCTTTCATCCAGAGATTCGCATCACAGGAATGATTAAGAAAATAATCGTCCCCATCTCCACGATCTTCAATGCTCCAAAGAGCCTCATCCCACTGCATAATGAGTTTTTCAGCTGATCTAGCAGTCTCAACCTCTTTTGGATCACTGGTATACTCACCGCCAAATCTAATCACCTCTTCTCCCGTTTGAATCGACACCTTTGCGAACATTCCTTTTCCTTCGCTTTCCGCGTTGCGAATTTCTACCTTGGGATTAATCCAATTATCTTTTTTCATGTAAAAATCATACAGTCTAGTTCTAGCTCTCGGTAGGGGTATCAAAAATGACCACTTGGCTAGAACCGACGAAATCACTAACCCAAAACAAAAATCGAACCATTTCTGATTCGATTTTTGTGGGGTGGCTAATGGGAATCGAACCCATGATAGCGGGACCACAACCCGCTGTGATAACCTCTTCACCATAGCCACCATGGTGCAGTAAGCGGGGTTATTATACGGTTTTTTCGGCCTTTGGCAAGGGAGGCACTGATCGGGGTGATTTACATACAAAACTTTGACGGTCTGAGGGTTTTTCTTTAAGGTTTGGGCACGATTGGAGGTCTCTGAATGCGTAAGCAGAATTTGCTTCGGGTGCTTCTCGTGTCTTCGTTGATCGAGGCGTGCCATGCCCAGATCTTGATCCCTGGTCACGAGGACGAGTACTCGTCCGTCACCGGGTGCTCAAGCGGAGTGTGCATGCCCACGCACCCGCTCCAGATCTTCGTCCTCGGTGTCCCCGCGAACCGAGAAGTACACATCACGCTCCTCAATCCTCACGGGAACGACGAGGAGTGTGAGGTTCACGAAGAAGGCAGCGATCAGCCCGTTACGGTCTGCTCGTACCGCGTCGTGCGAGGATTCAGTGCCCCGTACTACTTCCTCATCACGATCTCCCCGGCACGAGATGTGGGGGTAGCCACCTGTGCCGTGAATCCAGCCCGGGTCCTTGTGCATCGTCTCGACCGATACGTCCGTTTCGAGATCGAGCGTGTACGGGTAGAAGAGGGAGGCTCCTGCACCTACATCGCTCGCGAGCAGCAGACGCCGCCACCGACCTGATCGGCAAAACCAACCACCTCTTCCTAAAAAGAGCCATCTGGCTCTCTTCGTGTTTTAAGAGGGAGGGCGTTCATTCGTCATCAAACAAACACACCCCAGAGCGGGGTGTGTTTGCGATCGGCCTTGTTAGTAAGCGCCAACGTGATTTCCGGTTGAGCGGCTCACGCCATCGCGGTTTGTGCTGACAGTGATCGTTGTATAGCCAGCCGGTGCTTGTGGGCGAGTTGGAAGATCGCTCCAGCTAAGCGTAGGAAGGGGAATGGCTGCCACGCTGAGCACGTTGCTACCAGCGATAGGATGGAAGTCGCCTGTCACAGGAGCTACGAGCTGTGGCTGCAAACTGTTGAAGCGGTTATCTCGCGTGAGCTGCGTTGCGTTACACGTGCTGTTATCGCTCTGACAATGAGCGGTTCCTTCGATGCCGAGAGGAATTGAGCTGCTACCATTCCAGAAGACGTTGTTTTTGATGTTGAGATCCTCATCCGCGCGCACACTAGCAGGAAGGTTGAAGGCGGTAGGTGGATGCGCAAAGCTGCCAGGAACCTGCAACATGTTTGGACTTACGTATCCGCTTGGATTGTAGAACAAGTTGTTGTAGACGTAGACGTGCTTGTTGGGAATGACGGCCTGTTCTCCGCTCGCGCGATCGCCCCATCCGCCAGCAGCCTGATAAGCGGTGCAGTTTTCCGCTAAGGTGTGGCCAGGAGTCGTCTGCGTGGTATCTCCATCGCAACCCTGCGAACCAAAGTTGAATTCGATAAGATGATCGCCCTGTCCAACGCGATAGAGTGTGTTGTAAGCCATGACGATGTTGTAGCCGCCATTCACACCCAAGCCCGAGGTATTCACATCATGAATGACGTTGTTCACGAACGTGATGCCATACGCTTCGTAGTGAATCCATGGACTCGTCATGTATTCGAATCCGGTACCTTGCCCAGCCACAAATCCACCGGTGCCACAGTCGTAGAACTCATTCCCTTCGTAGCGAAGATAGGCTGATCCGCCCTTAGCGTAAGCACACCAGTCGCCAGCGTTGTGAATCTTTGTGTTAATGACTTGCCCGTACTGCACAGCCACAAAATCGATCGCGTTGTCATCTGCGCCCGAAGCATCAGAATCCTCGATGTAGACGTATTGCGATTGATTAATCTTGATGCCTTCGTGTGATGGTCGGCTCGCCCCTCCGTCGATCGTCATGCCGCGCACAAGGAAGTGATCACACTTTTCGCAGTGGAGAGGATCGTGTCCTGGAGCGATACGGAAGTCGATGAGATAAAGATAGCGCGTATCGTAGATGTTTAAGTCATCTGTAAGCGTGACGGTCCCACGTCCATCGGCGGCCTGAATGATGACGGGAAACTGAAACGTGCCGTAGCGACCCTCGAGGTACTCTGGAATGCCGGCCGTCGCGATGGTGCCGGGTGTGATCATGATGCGATACCCGGTGCCGGTGAGCGTTGTGCCTTGAGGAACGCGATTCCAGGCGGTGCTCAGATTACGAAGCGCTTGTGTCCGGGTATTGCCTGTATTCGAGTCGTTTCCGCTGATAGGGTCAACCCAGATATCGCGTAGGGTCGGCGTACCCATGTTGTAGGCGCTGGCGCTAGGGGCTGGTGCTGGTGTGGGGGTAGGGGTTGGTGTGGGGGTTGGAGCTGGAGCAGCCGTAACGCTAAGGGCGACGGTCGTGGTCTTGCTCAAGCTGCCACTCGCAGCGGTGAGCGTGGCCGTTGTTTGACCTCCGACGCTTGCCGTGCCAGCCGCGGAGAATGTCATGATGCCGCTAGTGGATCCGCTTGGAATCGTAATTGTTGGAGCGGTGACACCAGCGCGTAATCCAGATGGAGTAACGGTAACGGTGCCGTTAAAGCCATTCGTTCGTGTAATCGTCACGGTCACAGAGGCGCTCGCGCCCTGTTGAAGCGAGAGGGCTGTTGGAGTTCGTGCGACGGTGAAGTTTGGAACAAGGGAGGTGGCGGAAGTGATGGTAAGAGGAATGGCAATGTTGCGAGTGATAGTGCCGCTCGTAGCGCGAACGTTTACTGTGTAACTACCCGTTGCGACCGTTCGTGCGATGGTGAACGTAAGAACAGAGCTGTTGCCGGTCGCGGTGGTGCGGGCTGGGTTAAACGAGGCACGCGCGTTGGTAGGAATGCGGTCGTAAGCGAAGCGGATGAGTCCTCTAAATCCACCGGCGCGGGTGACGTTGAAGGTGATTCGACCAGTTTGACCTTGCGCAATCGAGAGGCTGGTAGGGGAGGCTGCAAGAGTAAAAGTCGAGGCTGGTGCAGGTGTTGGTGCAGGGGTAGGAGTTGGAGTTGGAGTTGGAGTTGGAGTTGGAGTGGGGGTCGGTGTAGGTGTGGGCGTTGGAGTTGGCGCGCCTGACCCGCCAAGATCGGCCATATCAATAGCGTTGGCAGCGATTTCACCGGCGTAGATCGATGCTAAACGCCCTGGATGCAATCCGTCCTGCCAGCCAGATCCGGACCGTGCGATGCGAGCCGTATTGAAGGTGTTCGAGGTTGATGTCCAGCTTGGCGTTGGGAAGGCGGTCGTGGCTTGGTTTGTAGCAAAAGGTGTGAACATGTCTACAAAACGTACGCGGCGCGTTGGGTTTGCAGTGGCATAGCTTTGAGCGGCTACACGAGCACGATCAACGAACTTAGGACGCAGCGCGCTAATTGTGCCTTGGTTATCCGGCATGTGACCCGTGACAAAGACGACGGGGTTGTTGTTGCAGGAAGATCCGTTGACCAAGAGACCGATGAGCGTGGTGAGGTTTGCTTGGTATGTTGCGTCATCTACTGCGAGATCATTTCCGCCTCGAGAAGCGAAAGCTACGTCGTAGCAATATGTGCGGGACTGAAGTTCAGCGCGGCGTTGACTGAGCCAACTGTCGACATCCGTTCCTCCAATGGCGGACGTGCGTCCAGGGGTCGTGGAAGGATACGTGCCGGAGTATGGATTCTCATCGTAGTCGGCACCACTCCATGGAGTTGCGCCCACAAATTGGATGCTGAGGCCTGAGTCGCGCAACTTAAGACGATCCGCAAGAGGAACCATCCAGCCGTATTGATCGCCGTCGTTGTTTGTTGGATCGTTGAGCGCTCCCGTGGCGGTAAAAGGCGCCTCGGTCATGCGGTTACGGCGCTCGATACTCTCACCGGCAACGTAGACACGAATCGTTCGAGACGAGCCAGACGTTGGCGCTGGTGTAGGCGCAGGCGTTGGAGTTGGGGTAGGTGTTGGTGTCGGCGTTGGGGCAGGAGTCGGTGTTGGCGCTGGTGTAGGCGCAGGCGTTGGTGTTGGGGTAGAGCCGCTATCTGCAGGGCCATTATCAATAACGACACTCTTTAGCTTTGTGAGTGCTTGCAAAGCTTGGTAGTTGCGCTGGTTGTATCCAAAGTGAAGCGCAGCGCTGCTCATGTTGGTGGCCTGATCCGTCAGATAAGCGTTTGGGTGGATCCCGTCGCTTCCCATTCCAAAATTGTCAGCGGACCCAAGAGACTGCATCGAGCGCCAGTAGTTCCAAAGAGGAATGGTGCGCGTCTGGGCGACCTCGATGATAGCTTGATTGATCTGAGTAACCTCATCTTGGAAAGAGCTACTTTGATCAAGACGGGGAGGAATGGTGCTAAGAACGGGAATAACTCCGGCAGCGATCGTCTGATCAACCACGGAAAGAAGATTCGCCTTGTAGGCAGCAACGGTCTCGCCGCCGCTCGCTAACTGATCGGCGTCATTTGTGCCGATCATGATGAGGGCTGCGCTTGGTTTAGCGAGGCGAAGTTCACAAGCAAGCTGGTTCTCGCCGCTCGCGCATCCTGCGCGCATGGGCGCATCACCGGTAGCGATGCTGGTGAGTGCGCTCACACGCCAACCAGAAGCTGCCGCGCGGCTATTGCGTGTAAAAGAGTTGGCTAGATTGCACCAGCTCGTGGGTTCGCCCACGGTTGTAGAAAAATAATCCACGGTTGCTCCCATGCCACCATAGGCATTAGGAGGGTCTGATGGGCAGCCGACGTCGACTAAAAAGGACCCGGTGGCAGTGATGCTGTCACCGATTTTTGAAAACACACTCAAGTGATTCCCTAGACCCTGACCATTCGCGAGAATGGTGCGTAGGTTCGCTTTCATGCTTGTGTCGATCGTAGGAATGACAGGAAGCGTCTCCGCGAGCGTGGCAGCGTGTGCGACGGGTGCGTCAAGAAAAGAGATCGTGCTTGGAAGCAGCGAACTTAACGTCATCGCAAGCGTAAGAGCGAACGAGGTCGCTTTGCGCCATGAAGCATGAGGTGTGTGTGTCATAAGAAGGTAAAAAGAGTGTACGGCTTGAGAGATGAGAGCGTCAAAGCGCTTGTGATGAAGGAATCAATGCGGCATCATAGAGGCTAATATGATTGTTCGATGGCGTTCTTTGATCTCGATATTTTGTTTGGTGGGAGCATTGTGTCTGCCAGAAGTGAGGCCTGCGCAAGCGGCGACCTCACCCGGATTAATCAAGGCATCCGGGCCAGTTATCTTTTATCTCGCAACCAACGGGAAGCGGTACGCGTTTCCGAATGAGCAAACGTTTCGCACGTGGTACACCGACTTCTCGGGCGTGCGCACAATCTCCGATGCGGAGCTTTCGCGCTACAGCTACGGCGGCAATGTGACATATAGACCAGGTACGCGCCTCCTCAAACGCAAAGGCGATACGAAGATATATACCGTAGGGCGTGGGGGAATGTTACGGTGGATGACGCGTGAAAGCATTGTAAAGTCGTTATATGGCTCAAATTGGCGCCGTTTAGTCGATGAGTTAGCGGATGCGCGTGTAGCGGACTACGTCTTTGGTAATCCAGTGAGGGCAGTCTCCGAGACGTCCCCTCGGGCCGAACGTGATGCTACTCCAACCATCGAACAAAACCGTCGTGGAACCATTTCCGCTCCACGAGCTACGCCCGTCGTTGCGCCCACAGTATCTCCAGCGACGCCTGTCTCAACGGGAACGTCGCCGCGAAGTTCGGCGCCGTACCCCGTCATCCCTCTTTCGATACCTGCGACACCAATGAATCCGGTGACAGTCACCACAACGCGATACGTGCCTCCTCCTGTGGTCTGGCCTGGGCAAATAACGCGCACACCAACAACCGCTTCTAGTCCAAGCTCATCTTCCGGTTCGTCGAGTGGCTCATCTTCTTCAAGCGCGGCGCCTGTCACGGATCTATCGCCATATCCCGGCGCACGTCGAGTAGTGTCGGTCGGAACAGAGTCGACCTTGCGTACAGCTATCCAAAACGCGCGACCAGGAGACGTGATTAGTGTCTCGGGAAGCTACGATCTTTCTCGCCAGCTTTGGATTGAGGCAAAAGGAACGGAAGCGAACCCAATCTATATCGTGGCCGCAAACGGTCGCGGTTCCGCCCGCTTCACGATGTCCGGAACCACGGATGAAGGAATAAATATAGGGAACAACGCACGGTATCTCGTGGTAGATGGTCTGCTATTCATTCATGCAGGCAACAATGTTCTGCATGTGCAAGGCAACGCAAGTTACATCACGCTGCGCAATCTCACGTTGTCTGATGCTGGATTGGATGGCGATGTCGTAAAAATAAATCAGGCCAACCACATCATTCTCGAGGGCTCGGACCTTGCGCGACCAGGTCGACGCGTGGATACAACGGAGAACGAGTGGCAAGAAGTGGTTGATGTCGTCGATGCGGACTATGTAACGATCCGCCGCAATTGGATCCACGACTTCGGGAATTTGGGTGGATATGTAAAAGGTGGTAGTGAACATGCGCAAATCGTGGATAACGTCATCGACATGCAGCGCGCAGGTGCAGGCGATCCAGCGTGGGGAATCGGTGGGTGGACGGACACGGATATTTCGCACAACGCCGTCTACGAAGCCCTCGAAACAAACTTCCAGCACAATGTTATTGCGCACGCATCCTATGGAGCGCTAGGAGTCTATGATGCGCGAAATTCATCCGTCACAAACAACCTTTTCTTGAATAACGATGGGGTGATCTTGCAGATGCGTGCCGGCAACGGAAGCGATCAGATGAGTGATGGTGTGATATGGCGTGATAATCGTATCGTGGATACGCGAGGCAGTCTGCCGAACGTGTGTGAGGTACAAAGTCATGACCTGCGCAACATCTCCGCATCAAATAACGTGTACTGGAACAACGGAGGAGTAATTTCTCACGAGTCAGATTGTGGCTTTATGCCTGGCGCAGAGAGCGGGGGTCGCACAGAAAATCCCGGTTTTGAGGACGTGCGATCGACAACCTACGACCAAGCGATGACGTTGATCGATCGTGTACCCCAATAGCGCTATCCACATCTTGACGAGTAGCTCGATTCGTGGAACGGGGTAGAAGGTGAGATGTTCGTGCGGTTACGAATCGCTCACAAAAGAAAATAGGATACGGAGGACATCATGAAGCGTTTGATGATGGCTATTTGGATCTCGATCAGCATCTTGCTCGCAACGACCTGCGCCGGTTGTGTCACGAACCCCATCGTGATCGAAGACGCGCACTGCGACGGGGGCGATGCGGCGCAGGATGTGGTAGATGACCACGCGACGCTCGCCACGGATCAGCCCACCATCACGCCCGCGATCGTTGACGCCAACGTGCCGACGATGGTGGATGCGACTCAAAATACCCACGATGCAGCCACGACGGTTGCTGTCGATGCGGCGGTCTCTGTGACCGACGCGGGTTCGACGATGGACGCTGCATCGCCTACCGACGCGAGCACGTCACGCTTTCTCGAAGCCCGCGTGCTCGCTCCGACCACGTGCCACGGTCGCACGCTCCGTTTGCCGGATGCGTTCTACGCGCGCGGCGTCACGGCTTGGCATCTGTGCTACGTGACGGAAGATCCGCACGCACATCCGGATGGGGGAGTAACCCCGCCTCGGCCTGCTTCGGTAACCTTCGAGCTCGGCCACGACGGCAGCTTCGACCTCGACCCGATCGTCGACGCTCCCGCACCACGCACGGCCAATCCCTGGACCACGAGCGTGGCCATCGCCATCCCTGACGACATCACCAATCCACGTTTCAACGTCATGGACGTGCTGGACGGGGAGGGGGCGGCCTTCCTCTGGGCGCTCGATGTCGATGGTCTCGGCGGACTTCGCACTCGCGGCACGCTCCGCGCCTGGCGCGTGGGGCCCGATGGTCAGCAGACGGAAGTCCCGCTGCAACCGCTCTTCGCGGCCTGCGACGGCATGATCGGCCCGAGCGAGTTCCCGCCCTGTGGCTACGTCCCTCAAGGCCTCTGCCCCGCGGCCCTCGCCGGCTGCGCCCCGGGCCCCTACCACTGTCGACACTAGTCGACGCAGGCGAATAAACCTCGCCTCTACAACCAACTTTTCGTCCTCGATGCACTCATCGGGGACTTAGGCTTTTTCATTGACAAAACCCCAAAAAACTGGTATTATATTATTTAAGAATGACCAAGTCGTAGCAAGTCAAAAAGGGCTTATACAAGGCAATAAAGAAGACATAAAACACCTGGAGGAACGATCATTGATGGTGTTAAAAGCGCCCGCATTGATCGCCCCTTCACCCCCGGGACTAGAGGTCCCACTGCTGCGGAGATGTCATGGAAGAATCTGTTGAATTGTTCGGCTGCTTTATTCCGGAAACGCTTTTCTTCCCGATGCTGATCATCGGGTTGATCATCGGGTTGATGTTTATCGCCTTCCTCGCGAAGGTCGTCAAGACCTCTCGCGAAGTTACCTACGATCCTTACAGCCGCTAAGGCACTGAGGCGGTACGTCCCCGTTCTTACCTTATACGTATCCGCCGCCTCAACTGAATCTTGGATCGCAAGATCAAAGATTCTAAGAGGATCGATTATAAAAAAAGTTCACACCCACGTTCCTGTATCAGCAGGAATTTTTTAGTTTTAAATAGAGTGTCGAGAAACGCTTGACATAGACCGCTATTTTATGGAACGGAGTATATAGAGACGGTAGGAGCGTGGATGCGTATGCATCATGTTCATCCTCCTGCTGTTAACGCCCATGTGTTGATAGTGCAGGAGAAAGAGACCTCTCATGAAAAGACGATGGATGATGGTGCTCGCGTTTCTCCTTCTCTTTGTTTCGGGCTGCGCCTCCAAGTTCGCGCCAGCGCAATCAGGAGCGCGCGAAGGCTCGTCTGTGATCGTGTCGGATGCGGGGATGCCTGCATCTGACATGCTGCCGATCGAACCCTCTTCGCCGCGAGCCGCTCTTCAGACACTTGCTCCCGATACCGCTGACGTCGTGCTGCGCGTCACGTCTCGTGCCACGCCTCGCTCCGTCTTGCCAACGGGTGGCAACCATCTTCAGATCATCGCTTGGTCCTTCATGGCCGATGGTGGCGACATTCGCATCCCGCCGATTCGCTTCGCACTCAGTACGACGACTGGTCGAGTTACGAATGTCGAAGGGGCGCCGTATCTTCGTCACTTCACGATCTGGGATCTGGATGCTCGTCGTATCCTCGCCGGTCCCGTCGAGCCTCTCCCATCACTCGATGGACGTAGCACAGGTCATCTCTCGCTCACGCTTCCAACGATCATTCACGATCAGGAAACGGTGGTATTCGTTATGACGATGGATACGAGTGAGATGGAAGATCCAGAATACGCCGCGCTCGAACATCTCTACCGTATCACGCTAGGCGACGAGTCCGATCTCTTCGACCCTGGTTCGGTGCGCACAGTCGATGATCGCGAAGTGCGCGTGGTCAGCAACGCGCCGATCACGCGTGATCTGCAGATCCAGTTCGTGGGTCACCCGGTCGTCCAACCGCTTGAAAGCGATCAAGATCTCACGCCCGGCGAACACGCCTTTCTCCACTGGCGTTTGCGTAGCTCCGGCGCTCCGATCACGCTCAAACGCTTCATGACTGCCTACAGCTTCGAATCGGACGACGGTCGCCCTATGTCGCGCATGCTCACCCTCTGGCACGAGCGCGACGGAGAGCGGTTGTCCGAAGCAGAAGCTCGGGTCGAGCGCATGCGTACGTGGGACGCGGTAGAACCCGCTACGAGCGTCCGCTTCATGCCCGAGATGTTTGTTGGCAGCGACTGGATCGACTTCGTAGTCCGCGGAGAAGTGGCGGAGCCGCTCCCTTCAGGAACGCGCCTCAATGTCTGGATGAGTCTCGCTCCGTTCACGGAAGGGGCGGGTCGTCTCACCCCATTCGAGCAAGCGCTCGAACCGGGAATACTCGGTCCTCACATCTGGACGAGTCGAGATGAGCCTTGTCACCTCATCGATCCAACTGCTGCATCGTCTCGCATCGAGTCAGGTATCTTCGTCTGGTCGCCTCTCGCCGATGGCTTCCACGACGACATTCCCTGTGGCTCACCTGACTGGTACGGCGCGCTCTATCGTGACGCCGATCGCACGAGCATCACGAACACACTCGTTGCGCCGTAGTCCCCAGGCTCTCTTGGCGGAGAAAGAAAAACGACCATCTCTGGTCGCCTCCTTCTCCGCCATCTTTATGTGTGAAAAAGTCTAGGTCGCTAAGGGTTTCTTCGCATCCGGTACCCCGAATTCCTCCACAGCTACATCAAGTTGTTCACGTCGATCAATCTCTGAAAGCTCAAGAATCGCTTTCGATACATCGTTTGGATGGCGTACCTGCTCAAACGTGAAGCGCAATTTTTCGCCGGCTGTCTGAACCTCCACCTCACCGTAATTAAACATGGTGGCCCACAATCCATTGATCGAAGCGGTTACATCTTGCACGCGATACAAGCGTAATTCCGACATCGTGCGATGAAAAAGCCCGGATTGTTCGATGTTGATAATACGTCGCGAAGTTACGATCCAAGTATCAAGGTAGTAATCCATGAAGTACTGGAACAAAAATAGCCATGCGAACAAAAAGAAAATCGATCCGATCAGCACAAGCGGAAGGAATGTGGTTTGATCCTGCGGAAGTTCAGGAAGAAAATTCTGAATATACCAGCCAACGCCAAATGGAGAAGTGAGGAGCACAAGCGTCACAATCGCAAGTGGTAGCATGGTGATCGGATGTCGTCGCAACAAAAACACCAGCTTTTCGCCAGGAACGGGATTAGGAAGGTGGCCAAGGTCGATCATACGTTAAAGAGGCTACTCATCGTGGGGCCAAGATCCAGGCTCTGCGACCAATCAACCTGCACGAAATACGTGCCTGTAAGAAAGAGCGCGATCGTCGCCACACCGAGAAAGAGGAGTGTACTGAGGTAGGTTGTTACGTTAGCCACTCCGTAGCGCACATGCGTAAAAAGGGTGATGAGCGCGAGGAGCGCAAAAAAACCAAGCATGACGAGCCAGCCAAGCAAGAGCCAAGTAAAGGGAATCATAGCTACAGTGTACTCCCTCGCTCGGGCGCTTGAAAGCCAAGGTGAGCATACGCCTCTTCGGTTGCTACGCGACCACGCGGTGTACGCGCGAGCAACCCTTCTTGTAACAGGAATGGCTCAATCACGTCCTCGAGTGTCTCAACGTCTTCAGCGGTAGCGGCGGCAAGAGTGGTAAGGCCAACGGGTCCACCATGAAACTTTTCAACCAACGTTTGCAGTGTTCGTCGATCCGCCTTGTCGAGGCCTCGCGTATCGATATCAAGGGCTTTGAGAGCAATTTCAACCAGATCAACGGTCAAAGCGCCGTTGTTCATGACCTGGGCATAATCACGCACGCGCTTCAAAAGACGATTACCAATGCGAGGTGTGCGTCGTGCTCGTGTCGAGATCACATCAAGCGCCGGGCGAGGAACTTCAAGGGCGAGGAGGCGAGCGCTACGATCAAGGATCTGTGCCATCTCTTCTGGTGTATAAAAGTCGAGATGATACGTCACGCCAAAGCGATCACGAAGAGGGGAGGAGAGCAGAGAAAGTCGCGTCGTGGCACCGATCAGCGTAAAGCGTTTCAAATCAAGTCGTAGCGTGCGTGCGGTTGGACCTTTTCCGATCACGATATCAAGCGCGTAATCTTCCATGGCAGGATACAGCACCTCCTCGATGGAGCGATTCATGCGATGGATTTCGTCGATGAAAAGAATATCGCCATCGCCAAGATTGGTGAGGATCGCCGCCAAATCACCCACACGTTCAAGGGCTGGACCGCTCGTCACTTTGATATTCGCCCCCATCTCGGCGCTTACGACATGCGCAAGTGAGGTTTTTCCAAGCCCAGGTGGGCCGTACAAAAGAATGTGTTCGCAGGGCTCATTTCTTCCTTTAGCTGCTTCAAGAAAAATCCGCAAATTATCTTTCACTTTTTGTTGACCAAGAAACTCATCCAGTTTTTTTGGACGGAGCGCTACATCAAAACCGCGATCAACATCCTGCGATTCAGCCGCCACAAGCCGTGGCTCATCAGCTTGAATGTCCGCAAAAAAATCATCCATACGTAGCACTAGTAGACCTGTTCGTATTTTGTTCGTCAACGACGTCGAGCGATCACGCGCCAATTCAGAGCCTCGCCTGGATCGTTCGTCCAATCGCGCTTGCCGTGCATACCAATCTGAATAATCTCAAGCGCCGGATGCATCCAGAGCTCGGCCCACTCGTCTGGTTGCATGAAATGAACATAGCGAAGCGCCTGACCATCTGGTCCATCCCAAGGCATCCAACGATCCCCGGGCTCACCTCCCTCGATGGTCGCAGTCTCATCACCGTGAGGATTTTGTAACCAAGACGTGGCCAGGATGATGCCGTCCGGCTTCGTGATGCGCACGAGCTCCTCCACGGAGGCACGTCGTCCCTCTCGCGTAGCAATATGATGAAGAACCGCAAGACAGGCCGTGACATCAGCGGTGTGATCAGGAAGGGGCAGGTGCGGTAATTGTCCGGCTAGCATGCGTTCCGTAAAACCCGACCCTGCGCGAAGCGTCTCCGAAGGCTCGACACCGATATAAGTCACGCCTTCCGGAAGAATCTTGGCCAATCTTCCGTTCCCGGCACCCACATCGGCGATGGTCATTCCCGGCCTAATATAAGCCGAAACAAAGCCTTGTTCAGGCATAAGCTTGTTCCGCGTAGTGGCAAACCAAGCGCCGTGCTCCTCGTAAAAGGCTCGCACCTGCTCGCTCAGTTGCTTGGCAAGATCGGTATTCATGGTAGGCTTCCCTGCATTCCAACATGTCGCATCAGCAACGTCCACCAGCGCGCGTCGTAGAGGCTATCATCCTCGACGTCCTTGCCTCCAAGGAGCCTTCCCAAAAGGTGATAGAGACGGCTATCCGCACACATCTCCGAAAAACGGACTTTCAGTTTCCGACAATTGCCACGATGGTAAAGGCGTACCGCAAG
Organism: uncultured Gammaproteobacteria bacterium; assembly: GCA_964561355.1. Lineage (GTDB taxonomy): Bacteria > Patescibacteriota > Patescibacteriia > 2-12-FULL-60-25 > 2-12-FULL-60-25 > JAGOUY01. The sequence goes on along the minus strand of CAZLPD010000001.1, from coordinate 72,762 downwards.
CTCACCAAGACACATCCACGCAACATCACGGTGGAGCGGTTGCTGCGTTGCAAGACGGTGCGTACCGATTCTGGCGTGGCCCCAATCACGCTGCTGACGAAGCCGTACGCCTGTCCAGGAAAGTGCGTTTACTGCCCGACAGAAGCACGCATGCCAAAAAGCTACGTAGCGAGCGAGCCAGCAGCCGCGCGCGCACTTCAGCTCAAGTTCGATCCCTACGTGCAAGTCGTTCAGCGCGTCCAAGCATTGGAACGCAATGGTCACGACGCTAAAAAGATTGAGCTCATCGTCAAAGGCGGAACCTGGTCTGCGTATCCATGGACGTATCGAAAGTGGTTTATCAAACGCTGCTTCGACGCGGCTAATCACCTCAGCGTTTCCAAGCGTAAGACGCGTTACGGCTCCCTCGCCTCATCACAAAAAGCTAATGAGTCAGCGGAGTACCGCATGATTGGTATTACGATTGAGACGCGTCCAGACTGGATCACGCCAAAAGAAATTGTACGTTTGCGTGAGCTTGGCGTGACGCGTGTGGAGCTCGGCGTACAAGCGCTCGACGATAAGATTCTTGAATTCACGAAGCGTGGACACACGGTCGAGCATACAGTTCAAGCGACGTTGCTTCTCAAGGCCGCCGCCTTTAAAACCGACTATCACATCTTGCCAGGCCAGCCAGGCTCAACCGTCGCACGCGACATTGAGATGTTTGATCAATTATTTTCGGATGAGCGTTTTTGTCCTGACATGATCAAGCTTTATCCATGCGTCGTGCTTCCAACGGCTGAGCTCGCAGAATGGCACGCGAAAGGGTTATACAAGCCACTCGAAGGCGAGGAGTTGATCGAGATGATGGTGCGTATGCAATCCGTGATTCCGCGCTACTGCCGTGTCTCGCGCCTCATTCGTGATTTTCCATCTTTCGAAATCTCAGCGGGGAATAAAGTCACCAATCTTCGTGACGTCATAGAGATTCGCATGAAAGAGCGCGGCATTCAGTGCCAGTGTTTGCGTTGTCGTGAAGCGGGCCACCGTCCACCTCTCGCGGCGGACGCGAAGCTAAACGTCTTCGCGGACGTCTACCGCAACGCCCTTGGAACAGAATATTTTTTAAGCGTGGAAGACGAAGCGCGTACGACGGTTGTGAGTTTTTTGCGATTACGTCTCCCGGATCGCGAGCCCGTGCTCACAAATCCAAAAACAAAAAAGATGTTCGAGGAAGTAGAGCAAGCGTTTCCTGAGCTTGAGAACGCTGCCTTTGTGCGCGAATTGCATACCTACGGCCAAGCGCTTACCCTTGCGGATAGTCGTGTGGGCGCCGTCCAGCATCGTGGGTGGGGCAAGGTGCTCATGGCGGAAGCGGAGAAGATCGCGCGCGAACAGGGCTATACGGGCCTCGTGGTTATTAGCGGAGTTGGGGTGCGTGAGTACTATCGGAAGCGAGGATTTAGACGGGCGGGAACATACATGAGGAAAGGATTAAAGAAGCGACATCAAGCACATAAATAATATAATATGCATCTCGGTATATTGAGTTGTAACAACCCACGCGCAGAAAACATGCCAACCGGCATCCAGAATTCTGATCGCGCCAATGGGGCGGAGCGCATCTTCCAGGCGGCGCAAGAGGCGGGTCATGAGGTATCGCAATGGTACACGCCGCGCTTTTGTTTTAGTTACGAACATGGCCAGTCAGTGACATGGTACGACGGCGAACCATTTACCGGTGCAGATGTCATTGTGTATCGTCCTGGCTTCGTGCAAGAGCCAACGCTTCACTCGTATGTCCCAGAGCTTCTGCAGAAGATGGGGCAGCGGATCGTGAATGGAACACCAAAGATCGTGGAAATTAAAAACAAGATGATCCAACACATGCGTCTCGCAGACGCAGGGATTCCCATGCCTCGCTTTGCCTTCGCGAAGGATCCGGAAGCAGCCAAAAGGGGAGTGGAGACGCTCGGATTTCCAATCATTGTAAAAGTCTCATTCGGCACACACGGAAAAGGAGTCTTCTACGCAGGGAACTGGGAAACGTTCCAACCAATATTAGATTATTTAGATGTCCGCGATGGCAATCCAGTGATCTTGGAAGAATTCATCGCCGCTGCGCATAACAAGGACGTGCGCGCCTTTGTGGTGGGGGATCGGGTGATCGCTTCTATGCAAAGACAAGCGCGCAGCAAAGACATTCGTGCCAACGCATCCATCGGAGGAACGGGCACAGCGATCAAGCTTTCCGCCGAAGATGAGGCGCTTGCACTTCGCGTGGCAAAATTATTCGACCTAGAGATCGCAGGGGTTGATTTGATCTTCTCTGAACGCGGCACGTTAGTACTCGAAGTAAATGCAAACCCAGGATTCCAAGAGCTTGAGGCGTGCACCGGTGTGGATGTTGCGCGTGCCATCGTGGACTATTGTGCGGAGCGATCAACGCGCGCGTAGAAGAGAAAATAGTATGTACGAGCACCTGGTGTTTCCTCGCCCGCAAAATCGTCCGTGGGTATACGCCAACGCGGTGATGACGTTGGATGGAAAGGTGGCCGTTGGTGCACTCAATGATGGGTATTGGCCACTGGGGAGTCAGACGGATTTTGCGACCATGATGATGCTGCGGGCGCAAGCGGACCTCTTGGTGCATGGAAGAAAAACCGCGATGGTATACCGCGCGCTGAGTCGCTTAGAGCATCCGGATTTTCAAGCACAGCGGAGAAAAGCAAAAAAAGATCCGGCGCTCCCGTATGTAGTATTTTCATCGCATCGTGCATCCTCGCTCGTGCCGTTCCTTTCGTCCACAAGTATCCCAACATATCTAGCCTCTCAGCACAAAACGCTACCAACGCCACTGCGAGGGGTGACGACGCTCGTCCCATGTGGCAAAAAACGCGCAGAAACCGTGAAGCGTTTTCTCGCATGGTCACAAGAGCAGGGGCATAGACAGATTCTGCTAGAAGGTGGGCCAATGTTGATGCAATCTTTTGTGGAGGAAGGACGTTTAGATGAGTTGTTTGTTACGATAGCGCCTAAGCTCGTGGGAGGTGCATCACATATCACGAAAACGCTCCTCGATGACGGAGTATTTGCGCCGAACCTTGTGCAGCGGGGGCGACTCATCTCGTGCACGCCGGTTGCAGACGAGATTTTTCTTCGTTATAGATTCACAGATGTATGATCGTCCACTCCATAAAAACTTCCGTGTTCGCTGTTAACGAAGATCTTCACGACTTTTTGAAGCGCTGGATTCCATCCGTCTCGGAAGGAGCAGTTATTTGTATCGCGTCAAAGATCATCGCCCTCTCACAAGGAAGAGTGTGTCCCGCGGATGGCACGAATAAAGACGAGCTCATTCGAAGCGAGGCGGAGCGTACGCTTCCGATCGTTCCAGGTCTCGCGCTTACCTACAAAGAAGGACACTGGTGTCCAAACGCTGGCATCGATGCCTCCAACGCATTCGGGCAATATGTTTTGTGGCCTGAACGATCGATGGATGTCGCACAAGAGGTATGTGAGTGGATGCGTAAAACGTATCAAGTAAAAAATATCGGGGTGATCATCACGGATAGCCGTATCTTTCCAGCACGTCATGGCGTGACAGCGGTCGCGCTTGGATACGCAGGCTTCCACGCGCTGAAAGATTATCGTGGCAAGCAAGACCTCGCCGGTCGACCAATGGAGTACACGGTAGTCAATGTGGCCGACGCATTAGCTACGGCTGGTGCGCTCACGATGGGCGAGGGGAATGAGTGCCAGCCACTAGCTATGATCCAGGATGCGCCAGCAGAGTTCGTGTCAGAACCGGTCGCGGAAGAGCTGACCATCGATCCAGAAAAGGATTTATTTAGTGTGCTAGCCAAGTCTTAAGGATTGTCTCGGGCGTTTGATCATGATAAAAAGACGACGCCCCCAAGCCCGGGTGGCGGAATTGGTAGACGCACCTGACTTAAGATCAGGCACCGAAAGGTATAAGGGTTCGAGTCCCTTCCTGGGCACCAAGAAAAAGACCTCATGTCGAGGTCTTTTTCTATTGTCAGAATAAACAACATGAAAAGGAAAAATGAGACAGTATTTTCTCTCGAATAAGCCAAAAAAATCCTAAGAGGGAGATGCTTGAAAAAAAGCGATAAAAAGAGTAATACAGAGGACTCCGCCCAGAAAACGGAGACAAGCTGCACCGAGATTCGCTCGGAAACGCTTGCGGCAATGTTGCCTTGTCAGTGAGGAATCGATGATTCGAAACGCTCGCCTTCTCGTCTCTTCGTTCGTGGTCGCCGCCTGCTTCCTCCTCTCGCCGCTCGCGGCGCGGGCGCAGGACGTCGGCACGTCGGCGCTCGTCGTGGCCGGAGGCGATGGAGGAGACGGTAGCGTCGCTCCCGCCGACGCGGCGGTCGAGGCTGACACTCCTCCGGCCTGCCAGACGCCCGTTCTCGGTGGCTACGCCGAGCTCTTCGGCGCGATCACCAACGAGCACACGGCCGACGGCACCGTGTCACTGCGCGGCTTCGACAACCGTGTAGACACGTTCACCGTCTCGAACGTCGCGCTTTCCGCGCAGTTCCGCTGCGGTGATCGCGCGCGCGGCTGGGGTCAGGTTGGTCTCGATGTCACAACGCAGGTCGCTGGTGTCACCGCGCCCACGTACTACGGCTCCGAGGCCGGCGACTGGCGCTTCATCCAGCAGCTCATCGTGAGCTGGCGTCGCGACACGAACGTCGACGAGGGCCGCTACTGGCTCCTCGAAGGCGGGGTATTTCTCTCGCCGATCGGGCCAGAGGGGATGCAGGCCAGCACGAACTGGAACTGGAGCAGGTCGAACCTGTTCTTCGGTCTCCCGTTCTACCACGCTGGCATCCAGCTCACGCGCGGCCTCACGCCTCGCTGGCGGGTCTCGGCGATGGTGTTCAACGGCTGGAACTCGATCGTCGACACGAACGACGAGAAGTCATTCCACTTGCGTGCGGTCTACGAAGTGACCGACCGCATCACCTGGACCGGCCAGGTGATGACCGGCGTCGAGCGACCTCCTTCCGCACCCGAGGGTCGAGCCTGGCGCACCATGGCCGACACATTCATGACGTGGTACGCCAACAACTGGCTGTCGGTTCAGCTCCACGGCAACGTGGGGGTCGAGCCGAACAACCTCGGCACCGCCTGGTGGGCCGCGGGCGCTGCCTACGTGCGCGTGCGTCCCTGGCCGATGAGTCTCCCGGGGCTCACCTTCGCTGGTCGCTGGGATACGTTCTACGAGCGCACCCCCGAAGGCGGAAGCTCCATCTTCTGGCCTACGACGCCCGGTCAGCCTGGAGCGTTCATGTCCTCGGGGACGCTGACGACGCGGCTCGAAATCGCTGGTCACGCGGCCGTCTACCTCGAGGGTCGTGGCGACTACAGCGACGGCGCCCTGTGGGTCAAGTCGCAGACCGCGACCGAGACCGTCCACATGCCCTGGCGCTGGACCGCGACCCTGGGTCTGACCGCCTGGTTCTAGGGCATCCCGCCCCCTCCGCTCCTTCCCTCCCTTACGAAGCGCCCGTGCCCGCCACGGCTCCACTTCGTCCCCACCCCGTGCCACGAATCCTCGCGGCCCGAGGTGAGGATAAGCCCCTCCATTGACGGATACCTAAGCTTCGGCTATTCTTTTCGCACTTGTCGTACATAAGCGGCGGAGCACGCGCCGGCGTAGCTCAGTTGGTAGAGCAACGGTTTTGTAAACCGTAGGTCGTCGGTTCAAATCCGTCCGCCGGCTCCATGAGTTTTTAGGTCAAAGAGAATAGGCGGAATTTCCACCTTTTGTCCTTGATCTCAAACGCTCACACGTAGATCTATTGAATTGATATGTCCCAGGATAACCTGATCAAATTCCAGTGCACGCAATGTGGAAAGACGAACTACCACTCGCGTAAGAACAAAAAGACCATTAAGGCCCGTTTAGAGCTGAAAAAGTTTTGTAAGACCTGCAAGACGCGCACGGCTCACAAAGAGAGCAAATAAACTCGCAACGAGCAACACAAAAGACGGACTTCGGTCCGTCTTTTGTGTTGTGTTTCGTGATCAGCGGTCGACCGGGTACAATCACGTCATGCGTACTCTTCTTCGCGGGCTATGGAAATCTGTTGGGATATCGGGCGTGATCGCGGCTATCGTGAGCGCATGTCTCATGACGTTAGAGATTATCGCGGGGCATTTGCTTGCGCCGTTTGTCGGTGTCTCCATCGTCCCTTGGGCAAGCGTGATCGCCATCGTGATGGTAGCAATGGCTGTTGGCTATTACGCCGGAGGAGTGGTGGCTCGCAAGGACACATCGTTGCGAAAAGTAGGCATGGGGGTTGTTGTCGCCGCTCTTTGGGTGGCTTGCATGAGCCCGCTAGCGCATTGGATGGGTGCACATGTGCTCGTGGCAGCTTGGTCACTCGGGGTGAACGCGCTTGTGCTCAGCGCTGGGCTGCTTTTCGTTCCATCCTGCCTACTCGCGGCGGTGCACCCATGTCTTGTGGCGCATGTAGCGACGGAACACGCATCCACAGGAAGAGCGATCGGTACACTCAACGCAGTCGCAGCGATCGGTAGTATCATTGGAACATTTTTTGCCGGGTTTGTATGGCTGATGTGGGTTACGCTTCCCACTATTTTTCTTGTGACGGCCTTCATCCTTGCTCTTGTTGGTATCGGCATGACATTGATGCAAGGAAGAACGCGTCAGGCGCCTTCCTCCGCATCGCGCACTTATCCTGAGTGGCAGCACGCTTTACTGTCGGGTATTTCGGGGTTTGTACTCATGTCGCTTGAAGTCGTCGCGGCCCGGGCATTAGCTCCGCACATCGGCGTCTCGATCTTTACCTGGACCGGCGTGATCGGCGCAGTCCTTATAGGGATCACGCTCGGTAACACGCTCGGCGGTGTCTTGGCGGATCGAGAAGGTCTTCATGTGCGTCTGGGTCGAACCATCGCTTGGGCGGGCGTCGCCGTTCTATTTTCCGTCTGTCTTATCGAGATCGGTGGACCGATTTTTGCTGCCGTCAGTCTTCCACTCGCGCTCCGTACAGCGCTTTTTGCTCTCGTTGCATTTCTTCCGCCTTCGTTTGCCCTTGCCGCTATCTCGCCTCAGCTCGTAAAAGTTGCCACATCCGAGTCACAAAACGTTGGTTCGATGGCGGGGATGTTGTCAGCCTGGAACACCTTGGGTGGATTGGTCGGATCACTCGCAACGGGGTTTGTTCTCATCTCCTGGATGGGCACGCGCACGCTTCTCGCTTCACTTGCCGCACTCTTGATGATCGTTGGAGCTGCCTATCTTCGGCCTCATCGTCCCTGGAAGCGTCGTGTGAGTGTGCTTATCGCGCTAGTGTTTGCCATGCAGGCCCTGGTACCGAGAGCTTGTCTCCTGGAAACGCAATATTACTGTATTCAAATACTCGATGACGCCGGATCAACGCCAGAAAACCCAAGGTATCTACTGCGCCTCGACCATCTTGTGCATTCCTACGTTCATCTCCATCACCCAGAGACGTTGGGATATGGCTATGAACAAGTCTACGCACACCTCATCGCTACCCGTCACAAGCAGGACGATGCCTTCTCCTCGCTCTTCATCGGGGGAGGCGGCTACGTCTTGCCGCGCTACCTCGAGGCGCGGTATCCAGGCGCAAAGAGTGTGGTGACAGAAATAGATCCTCAGGTAACAGAAACAAATCATGCGCGCTTTGGATTATCGCGTAACCCCACGATCGAGACGTATAATATCGACGCGCGTATGTATGTATCGCGCGAAGCAGATAAAAAGTCGTTCGAGTTCGTTTTCGGCGATGCTTTTAATGACTTCAGCGTGCCATATCACCTCACGACGGTTGAATTTCATCGTCTTCTCAAATCACGCATGTCCGCCGATGGGGTCTACGCTCTGAATATCATCGACGATGCGCGCTACGGCCAGTTCCTCGCCTCCATGGTGCGTACGCTGCAAACGGTGTGGCAGCACGTCTACGTGGCTCCGGGCGCAGCGAGCCTCGCGCCAGGAAGAAACACGATCGTACTTATCGCAACAGACAAAGAGATCGACCCCGTGGCTTGGCAAAGTACGGTATCACCAGCCGCCGCAGAGGCGCAGATCAGCTCCGAAGAGTATCAGCGTCTGACGCAACTCATTCCGCAGGAATCGATCAAGGCGTTTCTTACGGGTCATCCGGTGCCAGCACTGACGGATAATTTTGCGCCAACAGACCGCTACCTCGCCCCCGTGTTTTCGGACGCGTACTAATGCATTGTCTTCGCCTCTCCTCGGCGCTATCGTGACCCGCGTATGCTCACTGCTACCGACTTCTACCGCTACATTCAATGTCCGCACTGGCCCTATTGGGAGCGTTTTGGTGATCGTGCCGACCGTCGCGAGCTCACTGAGTTCGAAGAGCAGCGTCTAGCCGACGGTCTCGATCACGAGGCGCGTGTAGTGAAAGAGCTCTACGGTGTTTACGCGTCTGTATCCGCCGCAACGCCCGCAGAGGGGTTTGAGGCAACGCGCGAACTCATGCGGCAAGGCGTTCCAACGATCTACCAAGGGTGGCTCATGGACGCTGAATGGGTTGGTCGTCCCGATATCCTCGAGCGTCACGAAGGGCAAAGTGCACTCGGCTCGTGGTACTACGTCCCGGTTGATGTAAAACGTGCGCATGAGCTCAAAAAAGAACACATCTTTCAGCTCATGTTCTACGGCACGCTGTTGGAAAAAATCCAAAAACGGTTTCCTTCGCACCCAGCAATTTTAAATGGTGACGGAGAGCGTTTAGACATCGAGCCAGAACAGTACACGGCCGAATTTCGTGAGATGGCAGAAAAGCTCGGTCGTATTGTGGGCGGCGAGCGTCCAGATCCTGTCTATCGCAAAAGCTGCGAGGACACGTCGCCATGGGGAAAAGCCTGTTTTCGATTAGCGAAAGAGCATGATGATATCGCGCTGCTCTTCAACGTCGACGTCAACAAACTCGTCTTCTTACGTGAACACGGTATCCGCACAATTTACGACGCCGCTGAACTCGATCCTGCGACTCTCGAAGGACAAGCGCCGGGCATAACGCTACGCGCCTTGCAATCGATCCAACGCCAAGCACGTGCATTAGTGGATAAAAGCGTGATCATCAAAAAAGCCTGGACCCACGAAACGGCTGGCCTCGAAATCCACTTCGATATCGAGAGTCATCCCATGACGGATACGGATTACCTCTACGGATTCTGGATCAGAGAACATGGGGAAGGCCGCTACGTTTCGTTTCTCGCTGAGCGTCCCGAAGACGAAGAAAAGATGTGGAAAGAGTTTTTGGCATGGCTACCAACGTTGCCGGCGGAGTACACGGTCTACCACTACGCTACCTACGAAGCGTCTCGTCTTACGATTCTCGGCAAGCGCTACGGAGATTCAGACAACTCGCTACTGCAAGCGTTTCGCAGCAAGCTCGTTGATCTAAAAGAGGGCGCTCGCGAACACGCGGTGTTCCCACTCTACTTCTATAGTCTCAAGAACATCTGTAAATTCCTAGGATTCTCGTGGACGAGCTCGGTGAAAAGCGGGGGAGCCTCCATCGGCGCCTACGAAAACTGGATCGCGACGCAAGATCACGCCATTCTGGACGATATCGTGTGCTACAACCGCGACGACGTCCGCGCCACGGCCCACCTTCTGGCTTGGTTGAATGCCTACGCCCGCCAAGAAACGGTCTACACAAACCCCTACCCTTGGGAGCAAAAAGCGTGATAGGCTGACCATATGTCTCGTATCTCTTTTATCCGCACGCTGTGCCTAGCGCTGATCGTCGGGTCTTTATTTGGTGGCGTATCCACGGCCTTGGCGGCAGGTGGAGATGATGGATCCGACGCCCCCGCGGCCTCCTCGGCTCAGGTAGAAGGAAGTTACGAACGAGCGGTGGTGGAAAGTGTGTCCATCCAAGATCAAAAAACCACCTCCACCGGCCAACAGGTGCAGGTGTATCGCATGCGTTTTTTGTCAGGTCCTTCAGATGGCAAAGTCCAAGAAATCCGCTCCGACGTGGGCTCTAACCCGTACGGCTTAGTTCCGGCAATAGGGGACAAGGTCGTGATTTTTATCCAGCCCGGCCAAGACGGCTCATCAAACTACTATCTCGAAGGCTTCGATCGTCGTGCAGCACTCATCTCGCTCGTCGCGCTCTTTGTGTTGATGCTAATCGTGCTATCCGGTTGGCAAGGCTTTAAAGTAGCACTCTCCATCGCCATATCCATCGCCCTCATCGGCTACGTGCTCGTGCCGCTCTTCTTACGCGGGTATAACCCAGTGCCAATCGCTATAGTCCTCTCCGGAATATTTACGCTCATCTCCACGGGCCTATCAACGGGCTGGAATCGCAAGTCACTCGTCACGGCCGTAGGAACGGTGGGTGGTGCTATGGTTGCCTACGCAGTTTCCTGGCTCTTCGCAGATTGGGCACATCTTTCCGGGCTAGCCACCGAAGAAGATCGCCTCTTCTTCGACAAGAACCCGCTCCTCAATCCCCGCGGACTCTTGTTCGCCGGTATCATCGTCGCCTCAGCTGGTGTCGTGGAAGACGTGGCAGTCTCAATCGCCTCAGGCGTCGCGGAAGTACGCAAAGCTAACCATCGTCTCACGATGCGCGAGCTCTTTAGAGCGGGGATGGTGATCGGCAACGACCACATGGCTGCACTCGCCAACACCCTTGTGTACGCTTACGTCGGCGGATCGCTTTCAACGCTTCTTCTCTACACGCAATTCGGTGGTTCATGGCTCAAGTTCATCAACTTCGACTCCGTAGTAGATGAAATCGTCCGCTCGCTCTCCGGTACCATTGGCCTCATCTTCACGGTCCCAATCACTGCGCTCTTAGCTGCCTGGGCCATAAAAAACGAATCCATCTCAAGCCTAGAATCCGACACCTCCTCCCACGGCCACAGCCATCATCACTAAAGAAATCTTGTCACGATGGGCGGCGCTTTGATATATTCCGCCCATCCCGTCGGGCTATGGCGCAGTTGGTAGCGCGCTTCGTTCGGGACGAAGAGGCCGTGGGTTCGAATCCCACTAGCCCGACCATAAAAAAATACCCCCATCATGTGGGGGTATTTTTTGAATTCCATCTTACTTAATTACAATCTTCTCCTTCACCGCATCTATCTTCACCGTATCTCCCTCCTTGATCTCGTTCTTCACCATCTTGAGGGCAAGCTCATCGAGGATGAGGTCCTGAATAGCGCGCTTCAGTGGTCGAGCGCCAAAGGATGGGTCATACCCCTTATCAGCGACGAGCTTCTTGGCTTTTTCGGTGAAGGTGAGCGTGATCTTCTTTTGTTGCAAGCGCTTCACGACGAGTTCGAGTTGCAGCTCAACGATCTTCGCGAGATCTTCCTTACCGAGCGTTTGGAACATGACGATCTCATCCACGCGGTTGAGGAATTCTGGGCGGAAATGATCGCGGAGCAGTTCCATGACCTTTCCGCGGATAGGGCCTTCTTCCTTCTGCGAAGCTTCTTCATCCACGAATCCAATTTCGCCACGACGTTTGCCCCAATCAAGAATCATGTCCGAGCCGATATTCGACGTCATGATGATAATCGTGTTCTTGAAGTTCACGACACGGCCCTTGCCATCGGTTAATCGACCGTCATCAAGGACCTGCAAAAGAAGATGGAAGACATCCGGATGCGCTTTCTCAACTTCATCAAGCAAAAGCACGGCGTATGGTCGGCGACGAATCTTTTCGGTGAGCTGCCCGCCCTCGTCGTATCCAACATAGCCAGGAGGGGAGCCGATCATGCGCGCTACAGAGTGTTTTTCCATGTACTCCGACATATCAACGCGGATCATAGCGTCTTCGTCATCAAACATGATGGCGGCAAGCGCGCGAGCCAGCTCGGTTTTTCCAACACCCGTTGGGCCGAGGAAGAGGAACGATCCGATAGGACGTTTCTCCTCGCTGATCCCGGCACGAGAGCGGCGAAGCGCGTTCGACACAGCTTCAACGGCCTCGGCCTGGCCCACCACGCGCTCATGTAGCTCATCCTCAAGATGCGCCAACCGTTCGCCTTCGGATTGCAGCATGCGTTGCACAGGAATACCTGTCCAGCGAGCTACGACCGCAGCAATGTCTTCTTCTGTAACAGCGTCCTTCAGCAACCCGCGCTGACCTTGAAGTTCTTTAAGCTTCGTCTCCGTCTGCTTACGCCGCGTCTCAAGTTCCGGTAAGCGTCCGTAGCGAATCTCGGACACCTTTTCCAAGTCTCCACGACGTTCTGCGATTTCCGCTTCGATCTTGAGTTTCTCACCTTCTTTCTTGGCGGTTTGAATAGCGTCGATCAACTCCTTCTCGGCTTTCCAGGAAAGTTCGAGTTGATTCGAGCTCTCACGCACTTCGGACGTGTGCTTCTCAAGAACCTGTAAACGTTCCTTGGATTCAGCATCTTCTTCCTTCGAGAGCGCGCGCTTCTCAATCTCCGAACGCATCAAGTCGCGTTTGAGTTTATCAAGCTCTTCCGGCAGCGAATCGATCTGCATGCGAAGCCCTGAAGCCGCCTCATCGATCAAATCAACCGCTTTATCTGGAAGAAAGCGATCACTGATGTAGCGCGTGGAAAGTTTTACGGCCGCCAAAATAGCGCTATCCATGATGCGCACACCGCTATGAAGTTCGTACTTGTCCTTGATGCCGCGCAAAATCGCAATCGTGTCTTCCTCTGATGGTTCGTTCACGTGCACAGGCTGAAAACGACGGGTGAGAGCCGCATCCTTTTCGATATATTTCTGATATTCCTGAAGCGTCGTGGCTCCAACCGCACGCAACTCACCACGAGCGAGCGCAGGCTTGAGCATGTTGGAAGCATCGAGTGATCCGCTATCGCCAGAGGTGCCAGCACCGACCAGCGTATGAAGCTCATCAATAAACAAGATGATCTTGCCAGCAGATTTTTCGACATCGCGAATAACGGTCTTCAATCGTTCCTCAAACTCTCCACGGAACTTTGTACCAGCTACAAGCGAGCCAATGTCGAGCGAGATAACCTCCTTATCTTTCAATGATTCCGGCACGTCACCCGTCACGATTCGTTGCGCAAGACCTTCTACGATCGCGGTCTTGCCCGTTCCAGCTTCACCGATGAGTACAGGATTGTTCTTCGTACGACGGAGCAAGATCTGCATCACGCGGCGAATCTCATCATCACGTCCAACAACAGGATCAAGCTTCTCTTGGCGAGCAAGCGCCGTAAGATTCTTTCCGTATTTTTCGAGGGCCTGGTAAGCGCTCTCTGGCTCCGGGCTATCTACCTTCACATTGCCACGCACATCCTTAAGTGCCTTCAAGAGCGCGTCGGTGCTGACGCCATGCCGCGCCAAGAGCGCAGAGATATCGGCTTGGCTTTCTGTAATGCCAAGAAGTAAATGTTCTGTCGAGATGTACTCATCCTTAAACTGCTTGGTAATGCTCTCGGCCTTTTGCATCGCCTTCACCATGTCCTGCGAAAGATAGAGCTGGCCCAATCCACCGGTGGAGTGGGTACGTGGAAGGCGTTCAAGAATGCCCTGTGCTTCCTGCTTGAGGTCGACGGCGGAAACCGAAAGCTTATTAAACAACGCAGGTACAACGCCGTCTTCCTGGCTGAGAAGCGCGTAAAACAGGTGGATGGGCTCGAGCGAGGTTTGCCCATTCTGAAGGGCAAGTTGCTGAGCGATGGTAAGAGCTTCCTGGCTCTTTGTTGTGAAATTTTGTGGCAACATAGAGAATATTTTGATGTTTTTGATTTAGCACTCATGACTTTTGACTGCTAAATCAAGTATACAAATGACCCGCAGAAGGGTCAAGCACAATGGCGCCTATTTTGAGGGAGGAGACTTTTGGTTGATGTCGATCTTCTGGTTGATATCTCGGTAGTGAACTTCGGTGTTCCCTTCAGCGTATTCGTTAACGATGTAACTCGGTAATCCGTCCTTGATACAGAGGGTTGTTTTGCCGAGGTCGCCGCCGGGAAGGACTTCGGTGTAAGTATAGGCTCGGCACCCAAGAGGATCGTCTTTAGTCTCTAGAACATGTGCCGAATCCGAGACGAGGATCTGGTTAGGTCGCACTTGCCCTGGAAAGGCGAGTTGAAAAAACAGACGGAGTTTTTTTCCATCGAGGGTTTTTCCTATGCTTTGCCAGGTGCTGGTATTAGCTCGTAGATAGACGTCTTCGCCAACGGCGAGCACTTCGCTAGTCATCTGCGGATTGATGCTAATAGTTCCGCGAAATCCCTGCCCTTGGTTAAAAGCGAGTTCGCCGCTCATGGGTGTTTCCTGTCCTTGTGCAGGAGGAAGCTTAAGGGTGGCTCGAAAAGATGTTGCAGAGACGAGGTTGGAGAGTGCTTGCCGAAGCGTAGGAAGTTCTGGAGCGAGAGGGGTCTCGTTATCAAAAAATGGCTTCGTGTTCACGGGCGGCGATACAACCACTTTGGGAGCCGGTTTAGTAGTCGGAGCCCCCTGAACGACACCGCGCCAATTGGTTGGTTGGTCGCTGGCATAGGTTGGTTGTTTGCAGCCAAATCCAAACAAGCTGAGTCCAAGAAGCAGGCTGAGGAAGGCAAAAGGACGCATATCTCCTCCATTGTGCCAGGCAAGGGCGCTTCTCGCAAAAGATCGTGCCGTCTGTTACAACGTGGGTATGTCAGGAACGCTCTACATGGTGGGAACCCCTATCGGGAATTTGGAGGACATCACGTTTCGCGCGGTGCGCATTTTGCAATCCGTACAGGCCATCGCCTGCGAGGACACGCGCGTAAGCAAACACCTCCTGGATCACTACGCGATTCAAAAACCTCTCATCGCATGCCATGAGCATAGCCATGAAGCAGCGCACGCCAAGCTCATCGACCGCCTCCGAACGGGTGCTTCCATTGCCTACATTTCCGATGCGGGAACCCCAGGCGTGAACGATCCGGGTGGAAAGCTCGTCGCGGCAGCCTTCGCGGCGGGCATAAAAGTCGAAACAATTCCAGGCCCCTCCGCGCTCACCGCGGCAATCTCGGTCTCCGGCTTTCCAATGGACGAGTTCGTCTATCTAGGCTTTGTTCCGCACAAAAAAGGCCGTGAAACGATGTTTCGAGAGATTTCGGCTCGCGCAACGCCCTCCGTCTTCTTCGAATCAACCCACCGCATCGAAAAAACGTTGACCGCCCTCGCTAAGGTTTTGGATCCGACCCGGCTCATCTGCATCGGTCGCGAACTCACTAAGCTGCACGAAACGGTCTACCGTGGCTCAATTGACGAGGTTCAAAAAGCCTTGCAAGCTACCAGCACTAAAGGAGAATTCGTGGTTATTATTGGCCCTGCCTAGCTATGACTCGTTACATTACTTCCTCCATTCCCTACGTAAACGGCGTGCCACACATCGGTCACGCACTTGAATGTATCCAGGTCGATGCGCTCTTGCGGTACTACCGCGCTCAGGGAGAAACGGTGCGCGGACAGTTTGGAAGCGACGATAATAGCTTAAAGAATGTACGCGCCGCTCAAGCCGCCGGCGAAGAGGTGGAAGCGTATGTCGCCCGTCATTCCGAAGCGTTCAAGGGGCTGCAACCGCTCCTTAACTTGAGCTTCGATGACTACATGCGCACGCGCGAGGATCGTCACATCCGCGGCGCGCAAAAGTTGTGGTCGATGATGAATCCAAACGACATCTACCAAAAAACCTACGAAGGGTTGTATTGCGTTGGGTGTGAAACGTTCTACACAGAAGAGGAGGCTCCAAATGGCATGTGCGCGATTCACCAAAAACCACTTGAGCGTGTCAAAGAAGAGAATTATTTCTTTCGTTTATCAAACTATCAAGCGCAGCTCGAAGAGTTGGTTGCCTCAGACCGCTTAAAAGTTGTGCCAGCTTCCCGTAAGAACGAGGCGCTCGGGTTTATCCGCCAAGGCTTGCAGGACTTTAGCATCTCTCGCTCCGTCGCTCGTGCGGAAAACTGGGGAGTACCTGTGCCAAACGACCCATCGCAAATCATGTACGTGTGGGTCGACGCGCTCTCAAATTACATCACAGCTTTAGGATTCGCTGACGGGGGAGAGGTTTACAAAACGTTCTGGGAGCAGGCAAATGTCCGCACGCATGTGATCGGGAAAGATATCATGCGCTTTCACGTGATCTACTGGCCGGCATTCCTGTTGTCTGCCGGATTACCCGTGCCAACGGAGGTATTTATCCACGGACACTTCACGGTCGAAGGGCAAAAGATGAGTAAGTCGCTCGGAAACGTGATCGCGCCACAAGAGTTGGTCACGGAGTACGGTGTGGATGCCGTGCGTTACGCGTTGCTTCGCGATCTTCCGTGCGGAGAAGACGGTGATGTATCTCGCACGCGCCTCGATGAGCGTTATGCGGAACTCGCCAACGGGTTAGGCAATCTTGTCGGTCGCGTAGCAGCTATGACGAACAAGTACTTGCCGGAAGGCGTGTCACCCGCGCCGTTCGAAAGCGGCTCTCTTGACGCGCGCCTCCACGAAACAATCGCGGCGTACGATTTTAAGGCATATTTGGAAACGGTCTGGTCAATCGTGAGTCTCGCTAATGAAAAGGTGGATAAAGAAGCGCCATTCAAAACCATCAAAACAGATCCCGAAGCTGCCAAGCGAGCATTGAGCGAGCTCGTCGCCATGGTTCGCTGGCTCGGAAAAGCGCTCCAGCCCATCATGCCAACCACGGCCAATGAGATCACGCGTCGCTACGCGGGCGCTGCGCCACTGGTAGGCGAGGGCCTCTTCCCACGCAAAGATCAGCAGCCTGCATAAGATGTGCTACAATCCTTGCATATGTTCGCCGCTATACAGCCCTACCTGGTCGACATCTTGCTCGGATTATTCCTGATCTGGTTCACGTTCCTCGGGTATCAAAGAGGATTGGTGCAAACGATTGGGCAATTGTTAGGTGCTGTGGGTGGATTCTGGATTGCCAAAACCTGGGCGCTTCCCATCTCGCACGCGGTACAAACCTTTGTTCCACTGAGCGCCGGAACGATTCAAATCATCGTTTTCATCCTCATCTTCTTGGTTGCAGACAGAATCGTAGGCTTCGTCTTCTGGATCGTGGATAAACTCTTCCGGATCGTTACGTTGCTTCCGTTCCTATCAAGCATCTACGCAATTCTGGGTGCGCTTATAGGATTATTCGAAGGGATATTCCTCGTCGGATCACTCTCATACATCATTGTCACCCTGCATTTAAATCCGGCCTGGATGGTTTGGATCTCTGCCTCAAGAATCGCGGTCTTCTCACAAACGGTATTCTATCGAGCGCTCGGATTTCTGGTCTAATCTAGAAAGGTATCTGTAGGGGTGGGCTTCAAACCCACCTCTTCGTCGTTCTATGTCCCCATTTCTTATCGATACCCATTCCCATCTCCACTTTCCCGCCTACGATGCTGATCGCGAAGCCGTGCTTGAGCGTATGCGCGCGAAGCGTATTTGGACGATCACCATCGGAACATCGCTTGCAAATAGCCAGGCGGGGGTCGAATTCGCCGAAGCGCATCCAGATATATGGGCAACCGTGGGCCTGCACCCAAGTCACGTAACCTCAGAGCATCTTGATGAGCAAGAGGGGAGCGTGCACGAGCACGATATCGATCAAGCCGCGTTAGAAAAGCTCGCCAAGTCATCGACAAAGGTGGTCGCGATAGGGGAGGCGGGCTTAGATTTTTATCGATTAGATACGCACGCCGATCCAGAAAAAGCGAAGCGTGAGCAAGAGAGGGTGTTCCGGGTGCATCTCGCGGTAGCGCGTTCCCTCGATCTTCCCGTTATGATCCACTGCCGCGACGGTCTCGTGCGTCTTGCCGAGATTATGCAAGACATGTGGAACGACGGGTGGAAGCCACGAGCGATTGTACATTCGTTCACAGGAACGTGGACGGAGGCCAAACCGCTCGTCGACTTGGGACTCATGATCGCCGTAAATGGTATCGCAGGATTCCCTCTCCGTAAGGGCCAAGATCCAGAAAACGCCATAGATCGCACGATTGAACGCATTCCATTTGGTCAGCTCCTGCTCGAAACAGATGCGCCCTACCTTGCGCCAGCTCCCTATCGCGGCAAGCGTAACGAGCCAGTCTACGTCGAAGAGGTTGCAAAGCACGTGGCTCGCATGCGAGAAGTTCCATTTGAGCGCGTAGCAGAAGTGACGACGGAGAACGCGCTTAAGATGTTTCGATTCCCAGTCTCTTGACGGTATTCAGGGGATCATGGTACGCCATAAATAATAGATTATGAAACACATCTGCCTATTCCAGGATATGCCTCGCGTCGGAATCACGTATTCCGCTGCGTTGGTTGTATTCCCGGATGGTCAGGTGCCGAAGTGCGCGTAAGCGTGTTTGGACATCGAATCAACCCGGGAATTTCCCTGGGTTGATTTGTTTTTAGGAGGATCTATGTCAATGCATCCTGCTCGCGCCTACAATCTCTTCGAGTTCGTAAAGGGAGCGGCGCTCGCACTCACGAACGCGGTCTACGTGCCGTATCTCGTAAGTCTCGGCCTCTCCTACGCCGACGTCGCGCGCCTGAACGCCTTCTTCTGGGCCATGATTGTCGTGGCCGAGCTTCCGACCGGCATGTGGGCCGACGGCAAAAGCCGCCTCTGGTCGGTGCGTGTGGGGATGGTCTTCGCCAGTCTCTCGGCCTTCGGATACGCCTGTGTGCACGGGTTCTGGGGTGCACTGCTCGCCGAAGTCACGATGGGGGTATCCTTTGCGTTCCTTTCGGGCGCGCAACAAGCCTGGATCATCGACGCGCTCGATCACCTGGGCGAAGGTCATCGTCGTCGTGAGGTCGTCGGACGTTCAGCAACCCTGCGTGGCCTCGGTGTTATCGCGGGTGGCCTCGCCGGCGCCTTCATCGGAGCGTATAGCCCACGTCTCACCTGGGTCGCCGAAGGAGTCTTCTGTCTCGTAGGTCTCGCAGTAGCGTGGTTCTGCATGCGTGATCAAGGAGAGCCTCTTCATCGTGTCTCCGAGACGGAAGCGCTGCGCAAGAGTGTTGCCCTTCTTCGTCTGCATCCGGGCCTCGTCTGGGCCGTCGCTGCGGCGATGATGTACGGATGCGTGCTGCCCTTCAATCACTACTGGGCACCCTTCTTCGCGGCGCGTATTGGCCAGGCGGCACTCGGCTACCTGTGGGTACCGATGTATCTCGTGCTCGCGAGTGCGGGCGCTCTCGTCCGTTCTGGGCGGGTGGTCTTCCACGGTGTTTCAGGCGTGACGATCGCCCTCCTCCTGGCCGGATCGAGCCTCGCACTCATGGGCTTAGGTTCAGGATTGCTCGCGCCGATGACGTGCCTTCTCGTTCACGAGCTCGCGCGCGGGCTCTACGAGCCGACGCTTGATCTCTACATTCAGGACCACGTTGAGAGCGCCTACCGCGCAACCCACGGATCGCTGCAATCGTTTCTCGGGCGCATGAGCTACGGCGTGATCCTGCTTGTTGTCTGGCTGCTCACAAAGAACGCCGCTTCAACGCCTCATCTCATCACGCAAGTATGGATGGGAGCGGGAGGCGTCCTCACGCTCGGCGCACTCATCCTCTGGGTAGCGCGTCCGCGTCCATAACAAAAGCCCCCGATCCATGCTGGATGCGGGGGCGTTCTGTTACGTGTTCTGCTAGATTGAGCGAAGCGAGCTCAGGATTTTTTCCATGAGAGGCAACGAAAAGTCATTGCCGTACCAGCCTTTTTTAAAGATGTAGTTGTAGTGCTTGCCAACGAATTCGTAGTGACCAACGGGGGTAGCTTCAACGCTCCCTTGAAATTGAAGAACGGTGTAAGGGCCAACGTCTAAGCGTTTCATTTTGATAGACTTCGTCTTTGGATCTCCGTTGGCGCTCGTATAGGCAGCCTTCAAAGCAGCGTCCTCGGATCGTGGAGCGATTACGCTCATCGAGTACGCACGAACCCAGTGTGATCCGGTGGGTGTTTCTTCGAGCGTGAGAGGGCCAAACGAAACAGTGTCGCCGTTCACAACGTAAGGAGTGACTTTGTATTTGGCATTTCCCCAGGCTGGGTTGTAGGGAAGTTGCATCTTGAGATTGTGCTTGGTGTCGCGATACTCAACGGTAGAGGTAGCAGCGCTCTCGTTCCAATCCGCCACGTTGTTTGGGTGAGGGACGAGGGTTTCGGCTTCACTAGCTTCGATCGCCATGCGTTCAACGGGCGCCTTGACGGTGTCGGTCGTGGCTGGTTTTTCTGCAGGAAGACGAGCCTCGAGCTGCGCGATGCGGCGGTTGAAGTTATCTTGCACGCCAGAGATTTCTGCGCGCAACATGTCGTCATCGCGTTGCATGCTGGAAGCGGCGAGCGCGCCAATCATGATGGCTACAACGCTCAAAAACGCACTGACGCTCACAGCGAGAGGAACCTTTGTCACGCAGTAGCGATTTGGTGATGATGCGGACGATGGACGCGAAGCAAGCGCAGGCGCACTCGCTACGCGGGAAGGAGCCGAGACTTTTCGTCTCATAGGTTTCTGAAGGGGCATACAAGAAAAGGAACGCAACGAGTTACGAGTAAAGTTCGTTCACTCGCAAGTATAGCACGAAGAAAAAATTAAGGGAGGTCGAAGCTGTAGATAGCTTGTCCATCAGCAACGAACAGCATCTTTGTAGCAGGATCAACGGTAACAGCCGATGGGCCGGTGAATGCAGGCGAGGTAATTTGCGCAACAAGTTTTCCATCTTTACGTAACACGACGATGCGTTTGTTTTTTGCATCTGCAATCACGATGCGATCTGTATCCGTTCCAGTCCAGAGGGCGTTGAGATTCGTAAGAGGTGGATCAATAGGAAGTGGTGCCCATGATTCTTGTGCGCCAGAAAGATAGCGAACGATCTGTCCGTTAGAAAAACCAACGTATACATTAGAATCGATCGCGAGGCTCACGGCATTCTTGAGGCTAACAGATGTTTGCTTGAGATACGTGGAAGCAGGGCCAATGGAAGCGCCAAGGTTATGACGCCAAATCATATTTGCGTCAGGGTCAAGAAGATAGATACGCTTTCCGTACACGCTAGCAGCTGAGATGAGGCCTTCGCCTTTGCTGTCGTAAGGTAAAACGGTAACGGCATCCTTGGTTGGATCAGCGCGGTAGGCCTTGTGTTCCTGGGTAAGAAAGAGCGCGCCGGTTTTATCACCACTCGAAACCACGGGCGCCAAAGGATCCTGCCAGGCGAGGTGTTTGATGACGCTGCTCGTTGGTTCCACGACAGCGATCTGTTTCGCAAAAGGATCGAACGTGTAAAGTTTGCCATTGGCAAGCGTGAGCTGTGTGAGGGTGACGCTGCCCGCCTCCGCAGGAAGATGAAAGACGCTACGAGGTTGATCCACGGGGAGTTCTTTTCGCAGCTTGGCGTGAACGGTGCTCAAGGCGGCAGCAAGGACTTTGCGTGCATCAGCGCGTTTTGGCGTGCTGCTATCAAGACTTTGTAGAATCGTATCCGCTTCTTGAACAAGACGCAGGCTACGGTCATCGTCTCCGTACACGAGCCCGGCTTCCGCGCGGTTCTTTTTATCCATCGCCTGGTCATAGGCGCTGTTCCACGCAGCCTGCTCCGCATTGGTGCGTTGCGCGTGGCGATACCAAAGTGTGCCACCAGTGCAAAGAACGAGAACGCCAAGGGCTGCGCCGATGATGCGCTTGTGCTTACGTGTGAGAGAGGATCCGTGTCCAGCGTTCATGGTGCGTAATCCCGCCATGGTGACAGGATCATGCGTGCTTGGGATGCGAGTAAATAGCCCACGTACAGCAGAAGGAATGTCCTGCAATCGCGCCTTTAAGTTGGCGAACTGATCACGAAGGGCAAGATCCTTCGCGGTCGAAAGCGGTGTCATCGTTGGATTGAGCAGGGCATCGGCCGTTTTTTCTTCAGCATACATCTTCTCAACGGAGGTGGTGCTTTTTTCTTTTGCAGGTTCCGGTTCGCTGCGTGTGATCGTGCGCGCCACGGGTTCATTGAGCTCAACTTGAGCCACGATGACAGCGCCAAAATCATCCGGAATATGTTGCGCTTCCAACGCTTGCTGTATCTCAAGGGCGGCCGTGACAGGAGGGAGGCTCTTAAGGCGCGGAGCGATGTTGAGCTCTTGGCGTAAGCGTTCAAAGTTCTGCGTACCGGCAAATAGCACATCACCCGTTTTCATCTCTCCGAAAATGAGAGCGGAGAAGAGTTTTTGAGGATTGACCTCGGCTGGCTGTTCGAGCGATCCAAAGAGATCGAACGTGCGTGTATTGCCGTCTGGTTGGCGTTGAATAAAAAGGTTGCACAGGTGCCCAACGCCCGCGAGGCAAAGATGCTCTTCGTGAACCTCTAGCAAAAAAAGATTCACGCGATTCCAGGCGATGGATGAAGGTTCCTGAGCGAGAAAATTTCCCACCGCTTCATTCACGCCTTGAACAAGCTTTTCAAAACGAGCCATGGCATCGATATCCACGGCGGAAGTGAGCGAGCGCATGCGCTCAATACCATCATTGATGACATCGAGGAGCTGCTCGTACACATAGAGTGTGGAAGCGATCTCGGCCACAAGAAGCACGAGCGGTCCTCGCTTGCCCTTTTGTTCCGATTCATAGCGAAAGATCCCCACGATGCGTTCATCGGTGGGGGAGGCGTTCACTTCAATCTCTGCGACACGAAGATGAGGGGAGGTCATGGGGATCACGGGGAATCAAGGTGGCGTGTGCGACCTACAAAACACGTCAGTAGATCAAAACGTCTCTAGATTCCTCAAACAGTCCTCCTTCACGTGTCTTGCTCGGATCACCGGAAGATTTTGTGAAGAAGAGGAGGGGAGAGCAAGGGAAGTATACGGTTCGAGAGGAGGGGGCGTCCAGGGACAAAAAGGTTGCTTGTCAAGGTTGCTTGGATCGGGCAGGATAGAGGGTGTCTGGTATGCTTGAACACCTATTTGGATCGAAGACACGTGTAAAGTTATTAAGCCTATTTTTACGTCATCCAGACGAAGCGATCTTTGTGCGCGAACTCACGCGCCGAGTAGGAACGCAGATCAACGCCGTTCGGCGTGAAATCGCGAACCTAGTCCGCTTCGGTTTACTCATCGAAGTCGTAGAAGAGGCTCCTCTCGAAGAAGGACGAAAGCGAGCAGGTCTCAAACGGAAGTACTATCAAGTCAATCAAGCCTTTACGCTCTTGCCAGAGATCACGGCGCTCATCGTAAAGGCACAGCTCATGCTAGAGCAGCAGCTCGATCAGCACCTTCTCAAGCTTGGGGATGTGCGTTACTTGGCATTCATGGGGTTGTTCCTCGGAAAAGCGAGTGCCCCGGTTGATCTCTTCATGATTGGCGAACGGATCGATAAGAAGGCGATGGACAAGCTCCTCGCGCATACGGAAGCAGAGCTCGGCGTCGAAATCCGCTACTCGCTCATGACGACCGAAGAGTTCCGCTATCGCAAAGATATCACCGATCGATTCCTCTACGCGATCCTGGAGGCGCCAAAAAACGTCATCGTCGACAAAATGGCCGAGCGGGCGAAATAACGTTGTGCATCAAGAATGGCTTTTCATCGATACTCATACACCAGGACGATCATGTCTTGGATGGTTGTCGTTCTCCGGTCGTTCGACGGTGCGGACGTATCGTGGTCGCCCCATCATGATCTTGCGAAGCTTGTTTGGTCGCGAACGCGCGCGGTTTGAGGCTTGCCAAGGGATCTGTGTCGTATCGGGGCCGGGATCGTTCTCCTCTATTCGAGTCGGTGTCCTGTATGCCAATCTCCTCTCGCGTCTCCTTCGCCTGCCGCTTGTGGGGGTATCTGTTGAGGAAACGGCGGAGAGGGTTGCTCTCATGCAGCGCCTAAAAAACCACGTGCCTACCTCCGCGACGTACGTGGCACCGGTCTACGATATGGAGCCTAACATCACCATCCCCCGTGTATGACACGTCGTCGAATGCTCGAAATGATCCCAGGTGTACTTGTGTGGACGACGCTCATCGCCTCCATTGTATTGTCGTACGTCCAGCCGCTTTGGATGATTTACTTCATCGTGTTGTTTGATTTTTACTGGTTGCTGCGCATTCTCTACTTCACGCCATTCACGCTCATCTCCTGGTGGCGTTACAGAAAGGCGTTGAAGCAAGATTGGCAAGCGGCAGCGGAGGCATGTTCCGGATACGCGGACACGGTGCATCTGATCTTTTTGCCGACCTACAAAGAAGAGTATCCGGTGATTCGTGAAACATTGCGTACGCTCACATCAACGCGATACCCAGCCTCTCGGATGATGATCGTGCTCGCGGGGGAGGCGCGCGATGGGGAGCGTTTTGTAAGCATCGCGAAAGAGGCTACCGATGAATTTGCTCATTGTTTTAAGGCCTTCTGGACAACCACGCACCCGCTCGACCTTCCTGAGGAGATCCCAGGAAAAGGATCGAACCTCAACTGGTCCGGGAAGACAATTCTCCCCAAGATACAGGAACTTGGTCTTGATCCTGATCGTGTGATCGCGTCTTCGTTGGATGTGGATACGATTGTGCACCCACAATATTTCTCCTGTTTAACCTATCAGTACCTAACGGTGCCCGAGCCCACACGCAGCTCCTATCAACCGGTTGCACTCTACAATAACAATCTGTGGGAATCGCCGGCGGCTGTACGCGTCGCCATGTTTGGAACCACGTTCTGGCTCATGACGGAGCTTCCTCGTCCGGAAGGGATGATGACGTTCTCTTCGCATTCGATGAGCTTGCGCATGCTAATCGACGTCGGATTCTGGCAAAAAGACATCGTGTCAGAAGATTCCCGTATCTTTTTGCAGGGGCTTATTCGGTACCACGGTCACTACCGCGTGACACCGATCTATCTCCCGGTTTCCATGGATACGGTGATGACAGGGGATTATTGGAAGGCCTTGGGAGCGCTCTACAAGCAACAGCGCCGTTGGGCTTGGGGCGTGGAAAACTTCCCCTACATGGTCGAAGCATTCGCAAAAGACAAGGAAATGTCCTGGTCTGCCAAGGCGGGATGGATCTTCAAGCAACTTGAGGGCATGTATACCTGGGCTACGGCACCACTTCTTATCTTCTTGCTTGGGTACCTGCCATTTTGGTTCGCGCCAGATTCGCTCCGAGGCTTCGTGGTATTTCAGAACACGCCCTTCACGCTCCAGTGGTTGATGCGCTTTGCAATGACAGGTCTCTTCGTGTCTGCGGCGCTCTCGTTCACGCTTCTGCCACCGCCACCAACGCACCTCAAACGCCCATACGCCTACGGAGTGATGCTTGCTCAGTGGCTCCTGCTCCCGGTGACGTTCATCTTGTTCGGAGCGATTCCAGCCATCGACGCACAAACGCGCTTTATGCTGGGTAAATCTCTCGGATTCACCGTCTCGCCAAAACGCACCGTACGCTAATGTTCGTATGTCCTCTCCGCTCGCTTCCTTACACATCGCGATCACACAACCCGCTTCATCTGCAAAGCCGACGCTGGAAAGTCTTCGCGCACAAACGGAGCGTGCCTTCGAAGTGGTCGTTGTTGATAACGCTTCGCAGGATGGAACGGCTCCCTGGGCGCGTGGAGAAGGTCCGGATGTGATGGTGCTGCGCAATTTTCGTGATCAAGGTTTCGTAAAAGCACATAATCAAGCACTGACGTCTCTCTTCGCGCGTTGGTCGGAGGATGCGCGCAAGACCAGGTGGATCGGTCTTCTATCTTCGCGTGTGATGCTGGCGCCGGATTGTCTAGCGCAACTCCTTCAAGCGGCACAGTCGCATCCAGATGTAGCGGTCTTCTCGCCAAAAGTCCGGGCTGCGCACCTGGAGAGGCAGGACGACCGCGACGAGCCCCAATTGGTGGACACGGGAATCATCGAAGAAGTGGGTCGAACATTTTCAAAATCCCTTGAGCTCATGCCTCGTGGGCAAGGAACGCGTGACGAAGGGCAATACGATGGGCCTGCAGAACAGGTGTTGCCTGGGCCGTGGTGTCTCTTTGTGCGAGCGGATGTGCTCATGCGCGCCAAGGTGGGGGAGGAATGGTTGGATGCGAGTCTTCCGGAACAGTATGCGGTGCTCGATCTCGTGTGGCGCTTACAGATGCTCGGCGAACCAATGATGATCGCTCCGCAAGCGCTTGCCTGGGTGCAGCGTCCACTTATCTCGTCTCTTGGATGGGTTGGTCGCCTGCGTCGTTGGTACGGTCTCGAAGCCTCCAGAGCCCGCGCTGCCCGTAGCTATCTCTGCGTATTGCGTATAAAACAAGCCACCTGGCAACAGATGGTGTATGCCATGTCCTGGCTAGTGGCTTCATGGATCGTTCGTCTTCTTGAGGTGTGTGCCGATCCACGCATTATTCCGGCGATCTTACGTAGCTGGTTTGTGATCCCAGGTGCCTTGCGCGCTAGGGGAATGCTGCGGCTTGCCAGGAGGGTGCCTCGTGGCTAGGATAACCATAAATATATGCCTATCGTAACGAATGAGGCGCCACAGGTATCAATCGTCATCGTGAATTACAAGATGGTGAATTTTTTACGCCATCTCCTCAAGGGGATTCAAGATGCGCCGCCAAAGTTCACCTACGAGTTTTTTTTGGTAGACAACGACTCTCGTGACGGCATCGATCAGGTAATCCGTGAACAGTTTCCGTGGGTAAAGCTCACGATGTCTCCTAAGAACATTGGCCTTGGAGCTGGGGTGAACTTAGTGCTTCCGAGCACGCGTGGAAAGTACATCATGTGGCTGAATCCGGATTTAGTGATTGAGGCAGGGGAGTTGGACAAATGGTTCGATTGGATGGAAGCGCATCCGGACGTTGGCGTATCCGGTCCGCGTCTCATGAATGCCGACGGCACCGATCAAGAGTCATGCTACCAATTTCCGAATCCCTTCATCCCTATCTTGCGTCGAACGCCGCTCGGAAAGTTGCCTGGATGCTCAGGTATGGTCTCTCGCTATCGCATGGAAGGATTGGACCGTACGCAAGAACATGAAGTGGACTGGGTGTTGGGAGCCGCGCACCTCATCCGTCGGGACACGTTTGAAAAAGTCGGATGGTTCGATGAGCGTTTCTTTTTGTACTTCGAAGATGCAGACGTATGTCGTCGTGTGTGGCTCGCGGGTCAACGCGTTGTCTACACGCCCGTCGCGCGCATTTTGCATTACTACCAAAAACAAAGTCAGACCAAAAACATCTGGCAGGCGCTCAAAAATCCCGTCACGCGAATCCATATCGCGAGCGGATTCAAATACTTCGCGAAATATTTTGGCCAACCAAATCCACGTCTGGAGTATCAAAAGACAAAAGCGAAATCCCTATAAAAAGCAAAAGACCACGCGAGGGGCGCAAGAAGCGCGGGGCGTGGTGGAGTGTTAGCGGGCACGAGCTCTCGGAAGACCGGGCTCGTCAATTTCTTGGTACATCCGCTCTCGGCGGCGACGGTCTTTGAGATCCGTCTCGAACTTCGTGAGCATGCCTTCGATAAGGTTACGAACATGCGCGCTGTTCCTGTCGATGTTAGTAATCTTCGCGACGCTCGCGCCTGTTTGGATGATCGCTGCGTAGGCGTTGGTCCGAAGTTCCTTCATGTCTGGGTGGGCGCGGCGAAACTCTTCCACGCCGTCCCAGAGATCCTCACGGAGTCTGTCGAGCCTACCATCACCCGTCGGAATATCCGAAGGATCTTGCAGGAGGATTTCCAGATACGGGTCATTACCCGTCTTGATCTGAATACAGAGCGTAATACGCCCGAGTCCGCGGATTCTGCCAACCGCGATGAGGTCGATCTTGCCGACACGGTCTTCTCTATCCGTTGCCCAGTAGAGATGCCAGTAGCGCTCACGAGGTGCGCTTCTGGACTGTGAAGTCGTAAGAATGTCCTGGAAGCCGCGGGTGACGAAGGCGGCGCTGAGGCTCCCTCGGCAGGTCCTGCTCCAGTCGCTGCTGATCGACTCGTCTTCACCGCGGAATGCAGCGAATAGCATGTGTCGCAACGACCAGGGGAGTCTGAGCCAGGACTGCAGAAGGAGTCCCTGGATGGTAGTCTGAAGGGCGCCTTCGATAGCGCGATAACGCCCGCGAAGGAACTCTCTCATCACGTAATCAGAGCCTTTCCAGGACCGTTGAATATCCAGTCTGAACTGAATGATCCCCTGGTAAAGGGCGATGGCAGCGAGTGCGAATCGCTTCCCTCTTCTTGTAGGGAGTGGATCGGGGGCCGTCATTCGGCGACCATCTGCGCCGGTACGGAAGGGGGTGAGGATGAAGTCGGCGGGGTTACCGGCTCGAGCGTCGTCTCGCTCCCACGTGAGGAAGAGGAGGTGTCCCATCCTCGTCCCGAGGGTTTTAGCCGCACGGACTTGTGTCGCAAAGACCTTCTTCTGCACACGTTTTCCGGATTCAGGGAGCGATGCTCTCGGAATCGGACGGCTCTGAAAACCGCTTTTCTGCGCCTCTGTTTCCCAAAGATCTATCACTACCCACCTCCTTTCTGCGCGTTAGACGTATAGTCTAGGTGAGCCGATCATTTGTGACATAGATTGGGGATTTCGTCAAAGCTAAGGGGAGAATCGTGCGCGTTGTGAAAAGCTGCTTATGCAGGCACAATAGGCGCATGAGCACGTTGGACTTTTTGCAGGGATCTCACGAAAACGACCAGGCGCCTTCTTTGGCGCAAGGATCGTTTCACGAGTCGGTTACCTCGCGTAAGCCTCGTTGGCCGTGGGTGTTGCTGGGTGTGATCATCGTGGTCTGTTTGTTATGCGCCCCTCTTGTCTACGCAGCGATCGGCGCCGGGACGCATGCTCGTTCCGCCAAGCAATCACTTCAGACCGCCTACATACAGATGTCGGCGCGATCTTTTAAAGAGGCGCAAACATCCCTCGAAACAACTCGCCTTGAACTCGTGGCTGCGCGGGCTTCGTGGCAGTGGGTTGGTCCTTGGGGACTGGTTCCGTGGGTAAGTACGCAGGTTCAAGCGGTAGATAACGCCTTCGAAGCCGGCTCGATCGGACTAGATGCAGCGGAACAAGTGTTGCAGGCCGCGGTGCGTATTCAAGATGCCTTCGACGCGGTCTCTCAAGCCCCCGGGCTCTCGCCAGATGTCGCGAGCCACCGCTCCTTCCGCGATCTTTCACCTCAAGAAAAACGTTCAATTCTTGCCCGTATCGATCAAACACTTCCAGAGATACGCGCAGCCAGAGAAAAGGCCTTGATCGCACTCGATGCCTGGGATCGTATTCCGCAGGATAAGTTGCTTCCGCAGGTGCGCGCAGCTCTTGCGCCGGTAACCGCTACGCTTGCCACGTTCCGTGATCGTTCTCAGATCGCCATCGATCTCGCGGGGGTGATGTTGCCAATGGTTGGATATCCTCAGCCCAAAACCTACATCGTGCTATTACAAAATGCAGATGAGCTTCGACCAACCGGTGGATTCATCGGTACGGTTGGGGTGGTACGCGTCGACAGTGGTGAGCTCACGGATCAATCCTTTCAAGATGTCTACGCCTTCGATCGCACGGCAAGCTCAACGATTCTTGGCCCTCCACCAGAGCCGCTCAAACGACAGCTGGGGGTAGATGCGTGGTATCTACGTGATAGCAACTGGTCACCCGACGTTCCGCAGACGGCTGATCGTATCTCGCAACTGTTTCAGCGACAGGGATGGCTTGCAGCGAGCGTATCATCCGTCCACGTCGAGACAGCGGACGGCGTAATCTTGTTGGAGCCGGGCCTCTTTACGTCGCTCCTGCGTTTTACAGGGCCAGTCACGGTCGACGGTATAACATTCTCCGCTGATGGATTCTTTGATCAGCTGCAATACGCGGTCGAGGTTGGTTTCGCCAAGCAAGGAATCCCTGTCGAAGAGCGAAAAAAGATTATTTCAAAAATAGGGGAGGCGCTTATCGCACGTTTAACGGATCAACCCGCCAAGCGCTGGGTGGATCTCTTCGATCTCGCGTTGGACGCGTTCGCGAAGAAGGATGCGATGGTTGTGATGCGTGATCCTGCACTCGCAAAGGCATTCGATGTGCGCAACTGGAGCGGTCGCGCACGAGGAGCGATCCAAGACGAATTATGGGTCGTCGACGCCAACCTCGCCGCCCTCAAAACGGATGGCGTGATGGACAAACGTGTCGACTATCAGGTAGATGCCACAGATCCAGCCGGACTCACCGCCACCGTTCGCCTCACCTACACCAACACAAATCGATCGATTACCTGGCGCTACACTCGCTACCGCGACTACGTCCGCATCTTCGTCCCCGAAGGCAGCGAGCTTATCTCAAGCCAAGGCGCCATGGCGAAAGATCTTAATCAATCAGGCGGCCAAGTGCTCCCGGGGACGGTCGATGTGATGAAGGATCTAGGGAAAACGGTTTTTGGAGCCTTCTGGTCGATTGAACCAGGCCAAACGCGCACACTTTCGTTCACCTATCGCTTGCCAGAGCGTGTGCGTGGGCCACTCATGAGCCGTGGCGTTTACTCACTTTTGCTCCAGAAACAGCCAGGCGCAAAACAACGTTTGACCATCGACCTCCGGTTGGGTAAGAAGCTTGTAGCCGCAACGCCTCCAGAAGCACCAGAAGAGTACGGTGATGATCATTATCGAACGACGGTGGACATGGAGAAAGATGCAGGAGTTGAAGTAAGGGTGAAATAAAATGGGGCGTCGTAAGCACAGTTCTGTAATCGCCGTATAAAGAAGAGAGATCCTCTATGTTTGGAAAAAAAATTGGCATCGATTTAGGCACGACCACCGTTCTCGTCTACATTCCCAAAAAAGGCATCATCATCCACGAGCCATCGGTCGTGGCGATTTCGCTTGCGGATAAAAAAGTCATGGCCGTTGGAAAAGAGGCAAAAGAAATGTTGGGTCGCACGCCAGAAAGCATCGTCGCCAAACGTCCGCTGAAAGATGGGGTAATCGCAGACTACCGCACAACAGAAGCGATGCTGCGCTACTTCATTAACAAGGCGCTCGGCGGTGTGCGCCTCTTTCGTCCAGAGGTGATGGTGGCTGTGCCGGGCGGTATCACATCCACCGAACGTCGTGCCGTGATTGATGCTACGCTCTCCGCTGGCGCCAAGGCTGCGTACATCATCAAGGAGCCTGTGGTGGCTGCTATCGGTGCGGATATTCCCATCGGATCAGCCTCGGGTCACATGATTATCGATATCGGTGGAGGAACCTCAGAGATCGCCGTCATCTCGCTCGGTGGTATCGTCTCATCCGCATCCGTGCGCATCGGCGGGAACAAGCTCGACGCGGCAATCCAGGAGCACGTCCGTCGCAAATATAGCTTGGCCGTCGGAGAACGCACATCAGAAGAAATAAAAATCCGCATTGGCTCCGCTCTGTATCTCGAGGAAAAGTTGGAGATGGAGGTCAAAGGTCGTGACATGGTGAGCGGGTTGCCCCGCATCGTTACCGTCACAAGTGACGATGTAACGGACGCTATCCAGCACGAACTCCAAGGAATCGTTGAGGCTATCAAAGACGTGCTTCGCGCCACGCCACCAGAGCTTTCTGCCGACGTCATGCAAAAAGGCATGGTCCTGTCCGGTGGAACCGCGCAGCTACGCAATCTCGATCGCCTCTTCGCCGAAGCAACGGGTGTGCCAGCCTTCGTGGCCGATCATCCGCAGTTGTGCGTGGCAAAGGGCACAGGCATCGCTCTCGAAAATCTCGAAGCCTACAAGCGCAGTATTTTTTCCGCGTAGCAGGAAAAAATGGATTCACACGCCGTGCAAAACCACGGCGTGTTTTTTTATCTCAATCAAGTGATCGCGTTGCATCCGATCGAGCATGCGCAAAAGCCAGGCTTGATCATGTTCTGCCTGAAACGTCTCGTCGATAGCTTGACCAAGAGCACGCGTAGACACAGAGCCCTTCGTTCGCACGACCTTCAAAATCCTTCCACGATAAATCCGATCCGGATACGGCTTATCGCGATGCTTCGTTTCCTTAGCTTTCTTGATGCTCTGTTTTGGTATGCGAACGCGATGAGCGATAAACTTCGGCGCGGCCAAGCAATGAGACTTCATCGGGCACGTCGCGCAATTCGGTGTCTTCGCACAGACGAGGCTAGCAAGATCAAACAAGGCTTGAGGAACATCGTAAAAACGTCCACGCGTCGGCAAAAAAAGTTCAGCCGCACGACGGACGCGATCATCAATCTTCAAAGAGGGGAACGGAACGCCGAGCCATAGTCGAGCGCCAACACGTCGAATATTCGTATCAATCGGCAATACACGTGCATGCAAAGAAAACGCGGCCAACGCAGCCGATGTGTACGGACCAATGCCCTTGAGCGCTCGCCAACCATCCTCATCCGTCGGCTCGCCCCGCTCTACAACAGCTCGAGCAATATCACGAAGCATGAGCGCACGGCGGTTGTATCCAAGGCCAGACCAATGAGTAATCACCTCTGCATTTGTAGCCTGTGCAAGTTTAGTCCAGTCGGGAAACGTCTTTAACCAGCGTTTGTAGTATTCTAAGACGCGGGACACCTGCGTCTGCTGCAGCATAACCTCACTCACGAGAATGTGATAAGCGTTGCGCGTGTGTCGCCACGGCAAATCACGGCCATGGCGGTCGTACCAACGCAAAAGCGTAGCAGTAGGGGACATGCCTCTATCTAAACGAAAGAGTGGCGAGTGTGTCCAGGATGGTGCGTTCGCTCACACCATCAACAGTCTTCGCCCAAAGAAGATACGTACTCGAAGCGTTTTCTTGGATGGAAAGAATATAGATTTTTTGATCGAGCGTATCTGCAAACGTGCCGACCGTTCCTGTGAAAAGACGATTGCTAAGCACGTACCGTACGCTGCCGGAACTGTTCGTATGGCTGTGGGTGTAAATATCCTGTTGACGCTCAGGGTTGTAGCGACTCATGCCAAGCCATTGTTCCTCGATTTTTCTCCCATGTTGGTTTGCGAGGGTTTTTAGAAACACGCCGTCATCACTGGTATTTGCTTGCATGCCTGGCGGGATACGAATAGATACGCCAAGAGGAACCGAAGCAAATTCGCTCCAGCCTTTTGTTTGCGCCGCACGCAAGGGAACGAGAGGGGTGGCGTCTTTGAGTTGGGTCTGCCAACCGCGAAGGCGATCAAGCTCTAACTGTGTGCGCCCAACCTCTTCCGTGGCCAGGCGCATGCTCGCGCCAAGCTCGGTGCTTAATTTTTCGAAAGACGTAGCGCGTGCGTTTGCTTCCTCTGTGAGGCGCGTCAGGCGTACACGATCTTCGTTAGAGCGATGAAGAGCGAAGCTCATCCCCGCACCAGAAGCGATGGCTCCAATAAGAATCCAGAGAAGAACGGCCAAGGAACGACGCATAATGACAGTATGATACCACTTCGTGAGGGCGCTCACGAGAGGTGTTTATTTGAGAAACGTGCGCAGCCGTTTTTTAGCGGCGCGATCAAACTCCATACCGAGAACAAGATTCATGATTGTTGGTCCACGGAGCTGTTGTTTAAAACAAAGTTGCACGAGTTCGCGCCAAGGCATATCAACTACCTGAATGCGCTCGCCGGCATCAAGGTGAGTTCCCTCGGAGGCAGGGGAGAGGCCTTTGGCGATAAACAAATGTTCTTTGTAGGACACGAGGCCATCCCATGATTTTGTGTGCCATTCCTCCACACGTGCGGCCCGAAGCCCTGTTTCCTCCCGAAGTTCGCGCTCGGCGGCTTCTGCAGCAGTCTCGCCCTCGTCCACGCGACCACCGGGCAAAGACCAAAACGGTTCAGCTTTGTTTGGTTGTTCCTGGCGAGTAACGAGAACGGTATCTGGATCGATAAATGCCAACACGGTTGCCGTATCTGGGCGTACCACCGTCTCAAAAACAGCCGTGGACCCATCGTAGAGCGTCTGGTCGTACTGGTAGACCTGTAAAAGCGGGCCTTGGTACTTTTTGGTAGCCTTGGGAGGCAGGGGTACTGGCATAGGGGGCTATCTTGCCCGAGCCGGAGCGCTTTGTTAAGCTCAGTCCACTATGAAAGGTATCAATCTCTATCACGAGGTCCCAGCCGGTTCCGCTGAAGAATTTTTGGTCGTCGTTGATCTTCCAAAGGGTTCGTCCAACAAGTACGAATACGACGAAGAAGGCGGCTACTTCAAGCTCGACCGCGTCTTGCACCATCAGATGTTCTACCCGTTTGATTACGGCTTCATCCCACAAACGCACTCTGACGACGGTGACGCGATCGACGTTTGCTTGCTCGTAACCTACCCAACGTTCCCTGGATGCGTCGTCAAAGCCCGTGCGATCGGCATGCTCAAAACAGCCGACGAAAAAGGCGGCGACAACAAAATCATCGCCGTTCCAACCAATAAGCTTGATCCACGCTTCGCAGAGGTTCAGTCCATCGACGATCTGCCTAAGCATTTTCAGGAAGAACTCCTCTTGCACTTCAAGGAGATCAAGAAACTCGAAAAAGCCAAGTACGACAAGGTGGTAATCAACGGATTCGGTACGGTCGACGAGGCCAAATCAGAAGTCACACGCGCGATGGAGGCCTACAAGGCAAAGCACGTCTAACATTCATTTCGTCTCATGCGTAGGGGCGAGGTACGCCTCGTCCCTACGTTGCTGTCAGGTTATGTTCACTTGGATCGATCGATGCCGCTTACGAGCAAAACTCCTCTTCGGTAAACGTCTCTATACGGGGCGATTAGTCACGGGCGTTGTGATAAGAAAGGAGAGCAGATATCTTCTCATCGAAGAGCTGCGCGAAGGAGGTATCTTCCTCAATATCCCAGCAGGTCACGTAGATCCGCACGAGACACCCATGGAAGCGGCTAAGCGAGAAGCGAAAGAAGAATCGGGCCTAGATGTGCGTCTCACGGGTCTCAGGGCCATGCTCTCAAACACCTGGAAGCAGGGAACGCACTCCGTGTACTGGATCTTTGATGGAGAGTCTGTCGGTGGTGAGGAGCGCGCAGAAGCGGGCTCAAAGATCGTCTGGTTGACTCTGGAAGAGTGGGAGGCGCGCATGCAAACCATGAAGTCTATGCCAGCGATCCCATATATCTACGAGGCGGTGAAGAAGGGGTATGAGGTCAATCAAGACTCAATGTATTTTATCGATCGCCGTACCGAAACGCCCAAAAGACAAGTTCTATGACCAATGTCCCAGAGGTTCTACGCCTCCGAAAATTCCGCGTGCAAGAAATCGTGTGGGAAGCCCCCGAGATTTTTACCATGCGCCTCATGCCTTGCGAGGGGGAGAATGCCTTATCCTTCAAAGCGGGGCAGTGGGTCTATCTTCATTTGCTAAATGAAGACGGAACAACCTGGAAAGCCGCATTCTCCATCGCGACAGCTCCTTCCGACAAAGGGCCGCTCGAGCTTGGGATAAAAGTTGAGCGCGACTTCACGAAGCGTGCGTCACAGCTCTCGCTTGATTCAGTGGTGGCATTACAGGGTCCGTTCGGCGCCTTCGTCTTACCGCCGGCCCCAGAAACACCTCTCGTGTTCATGGCTGGGGGAATTGGTGTCACACCGCTGCGTAGCATGATCCGGGAATTATTCTGCCAAGGCCTTCAAACTCCAATCCACCTCGTCTACTCAAACCGCTACGCCGAGGAAGCGGCCTACCTAGAAGAATTCGAGGACTTACGCCATCTCCATCCTTCCATGAAGGTCCTCGCCACCCTAACAGGTGAGCACCCCCCAGGGTGGGCAGGGCACACGGGAAGGGTGGATGCGGCGATGCTAGCTCCTCTCTTGGCAGAAACGGCCGCCAACGCCCATTTCTTCCTCTGTGGCCCTAATCCATTCATGGATACGGTCCGTGGAATCCTGGAAGCGGCCGGGGTAGAGAAGAAGCGGGTCCACCAGGAACGCTTTGACTAAGTTCCAGCTCTTGCAAAGATCGTGAAGATTGGGTATCGTGCCGGGGCAAATTAAAGGCGCGACGGGCGTGTAGCTCAGTTGGTTAGAGCGTTACACTGATAATGTAAAGGTCGATGGTTCGACTCCATCCACGCCCACCACGCGGGTATCGTATAGCGGCTATTATGCTACCTTGCCAAGGTAGAGATAGGGGTTCGACTCCCCTTACCCGCTCCAACAAAAACGTTCCGATTCGTCGGGACGTTTTTGTGTATCATGTGGTACAATGAAAAAAACGTTATTTACATTACATTAATATGGCAGATGGTAATGGCGGTGGGTATAGAGAAGTGAATAAAAGCGCACCCAAAGATGCGCGTGTGCGAGTAAGAAAAGCGGACTTATTCGCCGACGCATTCGGTGGTATAGATAAGGTACCGGCACCGATCGGTATCCCTCGTCAGTCAACAAAAAAAGAGCCATCACCACTGCCAAAAAAAGACAGCGTGTCTTCGAGAGCAGGAACACAGTCACCAACATCGCTAAGAAAAGAGCCTGTGCCCAAACACACGCCTTATTTGGAGGACGTCGGACTGAGTGAAAGCGATGTTGAGGATGATGTTGATGACGTCGTGCCTACACCGAAAGCCAGGCAGCCAGCAAAGGCGCGCGAAGTTGCTCCAGCGGAGGAGGTTTATCTAGATCCTGACATAGTTGAGTTTGTCGAAGAGGTTCCCATGTCACCGGACGCGAAGCGCGAGCAAGCGCCTCAGGACGCGCATAAAAGGATTGATAAGCTCGAGGCTCAAATCGCGGCCCTGCATAAGGGTCAAGGAGACATGCATAAGGCGTTGAGTCACGAACTCAATACGATGCGTGCGGAATTATCTTTATCCGGAAAGAGGTTGCCGAAAGACGACAAGCTCGTCGATCTTCCTGATCTAGACTTCAATCCAGACGGGGATGGTATGGATGTACCGATTCTTTCATTCGTAAAGCCTCCTGTACCGGTAAAAAAAGAAACAGCGGCTCTCAGAGGTTCTTTAGCGCCGGAGACGATTGCTCCAAAAAACGGTCGCATGAGAATGTTGTCGTCCAGAAAACAGGAGACGAGCGTTCTTGGTGGTGCGGCACGGGTAGAGGCATTGGCCCCGCTAGATAACAAAGAGCTATCCGATCGACGTTTGGCGGCGAGCTATCAAGAAGAGCAGCGTCAAAAAGCGCAGGAACGGGCGGAGGGGGTAGCGATCTATGCAGCGCGAGCAGCCGAGTACAAGAAGCAACTAGAAGATGCGGCTGGGAGATTAGCGGAAAGGGGTGAGTTTGTTGAGCTTCCGTTTCAACCATCGAGCCCGCCCATTGAGGACGTAAGCCGTCTAAAGAGTTCGTGGATCTCTTCTATTGGAAGTGGGTTAAAAAACGGATTCAAGAACCTCGCAAGCGCACTTTCCACCCCAAAGGGAGAGAAGTCGCGAGCGGAGCTGATGCGTGAGTATGAGGTGGCGCTCGAGCGCTATGAGACGGCAGAGCAAACAAAAACAGCCATAGAAAAAAACCTTCCCGTCTTCCGCAGATCGATGCAAGGCGCGTCGAACGGCGTAGGTAGCCTAGAGCCGGCGATGTCTGGAACGAGAGAAGATAACCGTCGACTGAATGAGCAAATTACGTTCGAAAAGAAGCTGCAGGCACTAGAAAAGGCTGAGCGGCTAGCGCGTGACATACCAACGATGATCCTCTCAGGGAAGACCTTCGAAGGGCGCCCAAGCGTGAACGATAGTGATCGTAAGAGATGGCGGGAGGAGTTTATGGCATCCCTGAATGAGGCAGAGTCTATTGAGGGCGATGATGGTGGGTATGGGAAGGCGACAAGGAAGCGAAGAATGGAGTTGCCTATGCCAGCGGTCATGGGTCTTCTGAACGCTCCCTCGCGTGACTTGCGGGAGCTTCCACATCTCTCACTTCCTCAGGGAGCCTATGAGCCCATGACGACACTCGTTGATGCGGCGAAGGATCGTCTAGAGATATTGGATGCCAAAGCTCACGCGGGAGGTGTGTCTAAAGAGGAGCGAACTGATGCGCAAGAGCGTC
This sequence comes from uncultured Gammaproteobacteria bacterium, assembly GCA_964561355.1. Lineage (GTDB taxonomy): Bacteria > Patescibacteriota > Patescibacteriia > 2-12-FULL-60-25 > 2-12-FULL-60-25 > JAGOUY01. The sequence continues at coordinate 34,849 of CAZLPD010000001.1, read as the reverse complement.
TACGAGATGTTCAAAAGCTCGTGGGTGGAAAAACACCGGAAGAGATAGCGCGGCGCATAGAGCTGACGGTTACAGCTTTTCTGAACACCTCTATCGTAAAGGTTCATCCAGTGAGTCAATGGCGTTTGGCTGAAATATACAAGGGGCGTGTACATGACATCGTGGCAAGTCTCGGGATGGATCGTGGCGAGCTCGGTCGATCTTTGCAGGAGCTTATTGTGCTTGCAGACAAAGAGATGGCGCTGACCATGCAATCTCGGCCAGAAGAAGCGCCACTTGCGCCATTACCGGAAGAAAAACCTGTACAGCGCAAAGTAGGTCAACCTCTTCGGGACCAGCGGAACACGGTAAAGATTCCGGCGGCAGAAAAGTCCCCTGCACAAAAAACGGGCTGGCGAAGGTTCTTGCCCTGGTAGATAGAAAACACCCTGATGATTCGGGGTGTTTTCTTTTGGGGTTTGAGCGGGATTGACATAACCGCAAAAAAGGCGTCAACTATCGCGAACATCTGATGAGTGTGGGCTGCTGAGTGGATCTAAAAAAGATCTAGCCAGGAGCTCGCAACACGAAAGGAGAGTTCCCATGCATGATCGTGTCGTGGCCGCCCTGCAGGAGCAGAAAGGTCGGTTCGACCGCAACAGTGTCGAGTGGAATGCCCTCGACCGCATCGTTCAGTGGCTGAAGCCGTCAGACAAGAAGAAGGCGCCTCTTCCCGCTCCTACTCAGGCTTCGCCCCTCAGGCTCTCCGTCTTCTTCGCCTATGGAGGCGTCGTGAGCCAGGTCGAGGCTGCCGAGGTCGGAGAGAAGGTCGTCCTCTCGGATGACGATCCTGCCGGGAAGTTTGCCGGCGTACTCGTGTGCGCGGGGTTCACGTGCGACCTGCACCGCTTCAAGCCGCCACCGCAACCTTACCCGAGTCGCCCGGAAATCCGACCGACGGCAGCACCGATCAGGGCGCCCGTCATTCACGTCCTCTACGTCGCTGGTTAGTCCTCGCGCTAGCCGACCACCTCACCCTCTTCGCCGCTCGCCGCGCATGTCGTGTCGGGCGGTGCGCTATGTTTGCTAGCTTTTCATAAAATCGATAGGGTATGTTCATGCGAATTCAAGGCGTGGTCGTTCACGGAAAAAAGGAGGCGCGGACGCTGGGCTATCCAACGGCGAATCTTGAATATGCGGAATCCACAAACATCGAGCACGGCGTATGGACATGTTGGGTGATGATAAACGGCGCACGTCACCAGGGTCTCGCGGTGATAGGTATGTGGCGTCTCGCACAAGGCGTTCCAAGCGCAGAAGTTCATATCTTAGACTTCCATCAGGACATCTACGGTGAAACGCTGGAAGTCATCCTCGGCGAGCGTCTGCGTCCACTCGAGGCGTTCGAAGATCTCGAGAAGCTCAAACGGCAAATCGAGCAAGACGTGCATCAGGCAAGAAAGAAACTCCTCTCCTAATAACTATGTTCACAGGAATCGTCCAAGGAACAGGCACGATCACCGCGCTTGAAAAAAAAGAGCGCGCTCTTTCGTTTGTTGTGGATCTTGGTGAACGAGCTCAAGGTGTATCGCTCGGTGCGAGCGTGGCGATTGCTGGCGTGTGTCTCACGGTTATATCGATAGACGATTCGCGGCTTGGCTTTGATGTGATGGGGGAGACGCTGGATAAAACATCGCTCGGCTCTCTTCGCGTCGGCGACAAGGTGAATGGAGAGCGTTCTGCAAAAATGGGTGATGAAATCGGTGGGCACGTGATGTCCGGGCATATCGTGGGCATGGCCAAGATCAGCGCTATCGATGCACCTACAAATAACCATGTAGTCACGCTCGCGTGTGATCCGAGCTGGATGCCATACATTCTGCCAAAGGGTTTTATCGGTTTGGATGGATGCAGTCTTACTATTGTAGATGTTGGCCCGGATTGGTTCACGGTGCACCTCATTCCAGAAACGCTTGCACGCACGACATTCGGTCAGAAGCGTGTTGGTGATACAGTCAACCTCGAGATCGACGCCATGACGCGCGCCACAGTGGACACGGTTAAACGATACCTAAAAACAACATAATCAAAAGACCGGGACATTCCCGGTCTTTTTTGTCTCACGCGTGAACTAGGACGCGTGTAGCTTTTTGAAGGCTGGGCGCTCAGCGAGCAAGCTCATCCATCGCACGACCTCGGCGTGAGCGCTGAGGTCGTATCCTACGAATGTGGTGCTGGTGAGAAGAGCAGCCGTATTCAAGTCAGCAAGGGTGAAGTGTCCACCGACGAGATAGTCTTTGCCAACAAGAGCGGCATTCAACACAGGAAGAAACTTCCCAAGATCAGCGCGAGCAGCTTCGGTAGATGCGTCCGCAGGAAGATTTCTCCATTTCTGAACAGCAAGCGTTTCCAAAGCACCGCCAAGATTCAACATGCCCCAGATGCTCCATTGGTACACATGACCATGTTCTTCAACACCTTCGCCAAGAAGAGCTGGTTGGTACTTCTCCGCCAAGTACATGTTGATAGCAAGTGATTCCCAGATCACAAATTCACCATCCTGCAAGACAGGGACTTTGCCGTTTGGGTTGATCTTCAAGAACGCCTCGCCTTTGTGTTCGCCGGCCTGCATGTTCACGGCGATATTTTCGTATGCGGCACCAGCTTCTTCGAGCATCCAGGCGCAGCGTCGAGCGCTGGATTGCATTGGTCCGTAGAGTTTGATCATAGAGGTCTAGATAGGTGAGTAGCTACTGCTTGTATGTATACGAAGAGACGGTCTCCTGCAATGCCTTCTCGTCACCGTCCAGGACAAAGTCCTTATGATGAGCGGGTTCTTGAGCTCCTGGCTGCGGTGTATGTCGAATAGGGCACCAGTATTTTTCCGTTTCCCCAGCAACCACTCGGCTAAAGTTGAACACGCCGTTTGCATACGAGCAGTACCAACAGTGGAAGCGATCGACCCAGGTAAGAAGGTGTTTCCCGCGAGGCGTGCAGCGAACGTACTTGCGGCGGTCTACAAGCTCGATCCCGTACAAACGGAAGCAAACGGCTTGATAGATCTGGATAGAGATATCGAGAAGCACAATGGGAACGATCATGCCATAAATAAAAGGCATACTGAGTCCCATACGCAGGCGACCACGAGCTTTTGTTCGTTCTTGACCAATAAATACAGGCATATGCGGGCAGTCTAGGGAGGGAATTCTGATTGGTCAATGGATAGCAAAGTATCTCTCCACCTCCGCCCGGAGAGTAGCGAAAGAGGGGACGATGAAGAGGGTGGACTGCATCGTAGAAAAATCAAAAGGAGTGCGAACCACTTCATCGATGCTAAACGGCCTCCAGGTCACGTCTTTTGAGTAAGCATGGCGCATTTCGCCGAACGACGATAAAAGCCCAGCCCCGAATACCTTCACCTCGGAATCTTCTTGGAGCAATCCAAATTCCAGGGTAAACCAGTAAAGTCTCTCGAGTGCTTGGAGTTCCGCTTCGCTAGCTTTTTTAGCGGCGCGCCCAATCTCTTGTGAAAGGTGAACGATATCAGGATCGGTAAACGTGGGGGTGTGACCGATGACTTCATGGATAATATCAGGCTCCGGCGTGTAATCAGGTCGCGAGTGATGGCGAATATATTGCGTGCAAAGCATAACGCGATCCTCAAGACGAGAAAGAAAGCTGCGCGAATCAACAAGACCCTCGATAGGTTCGAGGTGAAAGCCAGTCATCGAAGAAAGACGCGCGTCGAGCTCACGAAGCTGCGGAACACGATCCGTAGGAATATCGAGAGCTCTCCTCGCAGCAAGGTAGCGCTTACATGCGTACTGCTCGTGAAGTGGTTGGAGAGTCTCGAGAGCTGTTTGCCAGGTGCGATGCTCCTCGGCGCTGTATGCAACAAGAGGGATCTCACGCGGATCGGCTCGAAACGCTGCTGCTGCCTGTGCAATCGCGTCTCGGCGGGCACGGTATTCCATGTCCTGCGCACCAGGATGATCAAGGGGGAGGATGCCGATATCGGAGTGATTCATAAACCGAGAAGAATAAGGATAAAAAAACACAGCCCGTGAAGGCTGGTTGGTTGTACACGCGGAACGCCAACAGCAGCCTCAGGAGGCTGCGTAATACGAGCTGGCGGTATGCAGGGTGTGCATACGAATAGAATGGAGCGCGTGGAAGAAGATGTCAACGGATTAAGGAGATGGTGAGTGAATAAGCGCAGGCTCTTCCAAGCGAGCGATGAGTCGATTTACCCGCTCAACAAGCTCGCGATGGATATCTTCTAGATTCCAAAGAGTTTCTAGGAGGTCATCGAGCTGTGCAGTGGGTGTGTGGACAAGGAGCGGCATATTAAGGCGTTGAAGATAATTGTTCGAGCGCGCTAGAAAGTTGCTGGGCCAAGCGTCGTTCTTCGTACCACTGGCGCAATCGCCGTAGTCCATACCCGGCTGCCATCGTCGTTCCGGCTGCGCTAACAGGGATCCACGGAGGAATGCTATCGTGAGTATTGGAAGAGGTATTGAGCGTCGGTGCGTGTGCTGGTTTCACGATGACGATATCATCTGCTGTACGCGGGTAAAGTCGCGGCGGGCGGCTATTGGTATCAAGAAGGCCAGAGAGGCGAAGTTCATCTCCGACAGCAAGCCGCGCAGGACGATAGGCAAGAGAAGGGGAGATGATAGTAACGACCTCATCGTCGCCAACGGTAAGATGGATACTATTTCCGCTGCGTGATTCCACAACGCCACTCACCTCGGCAAGTCTCCACGAGGGTTCCGTGTCATCCACTGAGGCGTTAAACGGAGTAGGTGTAGGATCGTTGATGGTCATTTGAGACACCTGCCAGCGGTCACGCGTACGCATGTCGAGGTACGTGCCATCATCATTTGTAATGAGTGATCCAGTGACGCGGATGCGCGTTCCAAGTGTCGGCGAAGGTTGAAGGTTATTGGCGCGAACGAGAACGCCCTTCCCATCAGCGTTGAGAAGCACAAACCGTCGTTTGGCGATGAGGTTTGGCGGAGTGCCGACGATCCCGTAAAGGGTAACTCGCGGCGTTTGCAAGGAAAGAGACATAGAGGATGAGGAGATCTGTTTTGATTTTGAGACTTTTTTATTGATGGATTTGGGTTTTGACGAGGATTTGTCAGTAACGTGTGTGGAGTTGTGGTCAGCCAGCGAGAAGCTCGTGACAGGCACGGCTCGAGCGATGATTGGTGGAGGAGTAGTAATCGTTGTAGGTGGGTTGGTCGCAACGTTAAGTGGAGCGTTCTGGGCCGGCTCGCTCTTAGCTGCTTGCGTCGGCGCGATGGGTGTGGGCGTAATAGCATTTGAAGGAGTGGTATTCGGTACGCGTTCTGGAATCCACCAGGTATTATCGCCTTGTCGTGCGTAGTGCTCGTCGTGCTTGAGAGAAGGGTAGGCGATGATGTCGTAAAGGCCACCATCTGGTCCGCGCAGCATGACCGTATCCCCGCCGTTGTTCAGATGTTGGCCAGGAAGGGGGATGCGAAACACACCTTCGCTCAGCGACTCAACGGCTGTGAGGGATGCAATGGTGAGGATGAGGCTTTGCGAATCATAAACGGACCAGTCGACAAGTTCCTGAGGTGTATCGCAACCGGAAACCTCAATCCATTCAGGTCCGCTGCTCGGGGCAGGAAAAATAGTCTCCAAACGCGCACGGCAGGCGGTCGTTGGTATTGGGTTTTGAATCGTTGCAGCGGTAACGGTGTTGGATGAGAGGGGAGCTGTTTGTGTTGAGCTCGATGTAGGTGCTGCAGCGCTCATCGTTTTAATATTGATAAGAGAGCTTGTAGAAGATGAGATGAGTAAGGTTGTTGCGGTAGCAGAGGTAAGCGTGTCCGTAGATGTGGAATAAGAAAATCCGGAATCTAGCTTTGTGCTCGTGGTCGATAGTGAAGACGGTGGTGTCGCTACGGTTGTTGTAGCGAATGCCAGGGTGCTCGTGGCTTCAAGAAGCGGTGTAGCAGATGTCGTGCTGGTGGTCACCGAATCGATCGTGCTTGTTGCGGTATCTAATTTTGGAGGTGTCGACGTGCTCACCTCAAACACGGGAGCTGTTGAAGTGGTG
>CAZLPD010000001.1:15133-28679 GCA_964561355.1 uncultured Gammaproteobacteria bacterium | reverse complement strand
TAATTTTGGAGGTGTCGACGTGCTCACCTCAAACACGGGAGCTGTTGAAGTGGTGGCGGTATGGCAACCATCACAAAATCCAGGTGTACCAAGATCTCCAACACCCACGTCTAAATTCTGTGCAGAATCAGCGCTCTTCCATAAGGCAGATGGAGGGATGCTTGTATCGGTATCAGTGCGAATCATCGACGTGGGTGGTTTTGTGTCTCCTGCAAAAGGCTTTTTCCCATCGCCAACCTGATCGATTAGCGATCCTCTATCATCAACAAGACGAAGATCAAGAGCGTCGTTGCTGAGCGAGATGTCCGTGGTAACAGCGGCTGGATGAACGCTAAGAGCGCTCTTGCTGCTCGTCTCATCATAATTAGAAACAAGAAGCGCTTGCTGAGCGGGGATGATCTGCGTTTTATCGAACGCGATCGGAGTTGCGCTCGCTCCTTCAAGTCGCCATCCGCTCAAAGGCTGGTCTCGCATACCAATATTCCAAAGCTCAACCCACTCATCCGCGGTAGAGCGAGAAGACCCCGCCCAATTTACTTCGCCGATAACGATAGACGGTGAAGCGGCGAGTGTTGGTCTAGGCATAGTCAGCAAAAGAGCGATAAGGCAACTCAAAACACTGGGGCGTGTGTGGGCACGCCCCCACCTGTGTGTAGGCATAGTGGAGAGGCGCATCCGAGTATGTGATAGAAGCCCATCATGCACGCTCGTTCTGCGCCGCCCTTCACTTCTATCGTGACACGGTTTTCAAAACGCTTGTGGACAAGTGATAATCGCGAAGAGATCGTGAACGTCAAAACATTTTTGTGTTAGTGAGCGCTGACAAATGAGGTATTTTGCAAGTGTGCATAGTGGAATATTTTTTTTCGCATATCTCTTCACAGGTGTTTATCGTCACTAACAAAGTGCCGCGCGAACCAGTGTGAGGGATTTATCTATTGACATGGGGGTAAAACGAATCAGAAAAAGACGGAAGAGCGACGATGTGCGGTGAAGAAGGTTGTGGATAACGCACGCGGCTACCAGTAAACGCTGAATCTTGACCGCGGCTCTCTCGTGTTCTACTTTTGTTCTATATGGCAATGCCTCTAACGCCTAAACAAAAAGAAGTTCTAGACTTTATCGTGAACTTCATCAACGAACGTGGGTATCCTCCTTCGTACCGAGAGATAGCCACGGGTCTCAAACTCGCCTCGCCTTCAACAGTGCATACGCACATTCAATCGCTGCGCGTACGCGGGTACCTGCGAGAGAGTGGTGATGCAAACGGAGCAGCAAACCGAGAGCTCGAGCCAACAGATAAAGCGGTACGTTGGTCTAAGGCGGTCGTACTTCCTCTCAAGGGGCTTATCACGGCAGGTCAGCCTATCGAGGCCGTAGAGGAGCACGAAACCATGGCGGTGCCCATTGAGCTCGTGCCAGATTCCACCAACTCATACATCTTGCGCGTAAAAGGGGATTCGATGGTTGATGAGGGGATATTGGATGGAGATTATGTCATCGTCGAACGCAACCCGTCACCAAGAAATGGAGAGGTGGTAGTCGCGCTCCTCGATAACGCCTACGCCACACTCAAAAAGTTTTACCGCGAACGCGACCGTATTCGTCTACAGCCGGCAAATAAAACGATGCAACCCATCTACTGCTACGATCCACTGATTCAGGGAGTCGTGCGCGGTGTCATCCGCTCCTTCCGAACGGCATAAGAAAAATCACAGACAGTCTTCGGCTCAGAAAAATACCTGAGAAGTGGTTTTAATATACAAGCACCATCTTTTAATCTGCCCATTCGCTTCCTCCTACTTCTATGTATCGCTCCGTCTATTTCGCCGCCCCCAGGCCATCACCCATGTTTATCCGTGTCATGTTTCTGAGGTTTGCGGTCACGTTTGTTCTTCTCACGGTGTTATTTTTTCACGTAACGCACCACTAAAGAAAGTATATATGTACTACGAAGAATCAATGGTGTTTATCTTGCGTGAAAAAAGAAATCCCCCGAATAAATCAGGGGATCTCCTCCTTAACGTAAAGAGCGATTATGGAAACTATTTGCGTTTCGATGCGGCTTTGCGCTTTGGAGCGGCTTTCTTAGCTGGACGCTTCACAGCTTTCTTAGCTGGACGCTTCACAGCTTTCTTAGCTGGGCGTTTTACGGCTTTCTTTTTGGCTGCCATATTGTATTATTTCACTCTCCTTTCTAGATTTATGTCGCCTCGAAATTAATCAAGGTCGATGCTCGTCGTGGTGTTCACACACCGTCGAACGATCACGAGACGAGTATAACACACAAAAACATTTTTGTGTGCAAGCAAGGTGTCAAGGGATGGGGTGATGAATAAAAGTGAATAGCCTACATGAGCAAGGATTGTAATATATTATCAGAGCCTTGATTCGCAAGAGTAGAATATAATGGCGTAAAAAATAAAAGATGCATCACTCGTCGATGCGAATAGTGCAGCGAAAAAATGTAAAAGAGTTCACGATCTGCGTATGCAGAGGAAGGCGATATTCGAGGCATGTTGTGTATATCTTTTTAGAAGGAGAGGGAGTTGGCCAGATTATTTTTTGATGCGCGGAGAACGCGCCGCGGATGCTTAATCGGGTCATGATTTGCCGTGGATAGTGAAAGCACAAACGTTTATAGATGGTTCAAGAGAGGGTGTTCTTGGGGTGTTTTGCCCCGGGCGAATCTATTGACTAGGCCCTAAAAACCTGCCATCCTAGCCGTGGATAGTGACGTGCGAAGATCGGTCCGTGGTCGGGGATTAGGTCAAGCGCAAACGAGTATCCCGAGAAGAACGTCTTCTCTTGATTCAATCAGTAGAGGCCTTTTGCAAGAAAGGCTTCACATCAAACGCATGCCTACCAAGTTGTTTGTCGGCGGCATCCCTTACCGTGCTACGGAAGAGGAGCTCCGCGAACTGTTCTCCCAGGCTGGCGAAGTGGTCTCCGTGTTCATCCCTTTGGACCGTGAAACCAAGCGCCCACGCGGATTCGCCTTCGTTGAGATGGTCGATGACGCAGCCGCAGATCAGGCGATCTCGATGTTCGATGGCTCCGAAATGGGCGGTCGCCGCATCGCGGTCAACAAGGCCCGCCCTATGGAGGAACGTCCTCCACGCGGTCCTCGGATGTAACACGCACGTGCATCTAAACAAACACCCCGGTTTTTCCGGGGTGTTTGTTTTTGCATTTTTAGCACATATGCCTCACTCTATAATAGAGTTGCCTAGATTTATACGTAATTTATATTATGGAATCTCCATTTCCACGTAAGTCACCCATTGAACAAAAGAATGTGCCCGGTATAGAGGCGGTTGTGATGAAAAAAATAGAAGCGATGCCGCTCGAGATGAGCCCGGATCTCATAAAGATAGCGGCCTGGATTCATACGCTTAGCAACCAGGCATCGAGACAGATTTGCGAGTCCATCGTTCGGGCAAGGTTTGTAGAGCCATTTGCGATGAGTCACGACGCAGAAGAGTATAGTCTCGCCCTCGAGACTTCGAGCATGCTAAGTGATCCTGGCTACGCTCTAGCGGTACTCCGTGGAGAGGTTTTAAAAGACTTTAGTCATCGCGCTGGAGACGAAGGCGCGAAAAGCGATTGGGAGTCCGAGCGTTTAGTGAAGAGTCTCGAATCGGTTGTGAATGCGCGGAAGGCACAAGAGAACCGGGTAAAAACCATGTCCATATCAGGAGAATTTGAAAAAGGCGGTCAGTCGCTCGGGGAAGAGGACGATCTTGGTGGACTTGTCGACGCGGAAGCCGCAGAGGCTTACAGGCTATTCACGGGTGGTAAAAACAGAACAGCTGCCTAGCGTCTCTAGATTCCTAGTTGCTTCTTGATCTCCATCTCCGCCTGTTCCGGATTCGCACGTCCTTCTGTGCTCTTCATGACAACGCCAACAAACCATTTTACGAGCTGGATCTTTCCGGCTCGTATTTGATTGACCTGTTCAACATTCTGCTCTAATACATCCGCGACAGTCTTCGCGAGGGCGTTTGGATCGTCCATCTGGCCAAGATTGTGCTCTTCAAGAAGGTGAGAAGGATCGGTGCCGTGTTCAAGCATGAGTGCGAGTAACTTCTGAGCATTCGCGCTATTCACCGCGCCGTCAGCGATGAGGTGCAGAAACTCCGCGAAGTTCTCTGGAGAGATCTTCACGTCTTTAATCATTTTATTGGACGCTGATAAGAGTCCGGCAAGCTTGCTCGTGAGCCAGCCTCCGGCGAGTTTTGCAAGTTCGCGTTTTCGTTTTTCCAAAAGCTCTCCACCGGATTCGCCGGTCTTGTCGGTTGCCTCGAGCCAGCTTCCAAGCTCGCTCATGACAGCCTCAACATATTCCACCCAGCCTTCATTCGTCACGAAGAAGCGCGCATCGTCTTCGCTGAATCCATGCTCCATCTGCAAACGAGCGCGTGTCTGTGCTGGAAGCTCTGGCAAGCGAGACTTTTCCGCTTCACGGAGTTCGGCAAGCGAAAGCGGAGGCAGGTCTGGTTCAGGAAAATAGCGATAGTCCGCATTCGTTTCTTTGATGCGTTGTTCAAATGTCTCGCCCTTATTTTCGTCCCATCCACGCGTAGCACCAACGGGGACCTCTCCGGCGGCGAAGAGCTTGCCCTGGCGTTCAATCTCAAACTTCAAAGCGCGTTCAACTGCACGAAATGAGTTGAGGTTCTTGATCTCGATCTTTGGATTGTATCCATGCTGTGCGGGCATGTTGTGCTCGTCCACGGCCATGAGCGATACGTTCGCATCGCAACGCATGTAACCCTTCTCCATGTCGGCATCCGATACGCCAAGCGCACGAAGCAAAAGCTGTAGTTCCTGGAGAAACGTCTTCGCTTCCGCTGGCGAACGGAAATCCGGCTCAGTCACGATTTCCGTCAAAGGCACGCTCGCGCGATTAAAATCAATCAAGCTCGCAGAAGAAGCGGCATCATGAATGTTCTTCGCAGCGTCCTCTTCAAGATGGGCGCGTGTAATCCCGATGCGCACGCGTTCGCGTTCTGGGAGCGCTTCTTTTTTGGGGACGTCTATCCAAATTTCACCCATCTGCGCAACAGGAAAATCGTATTGCGAGATCTGGTATCCCTTTGGAAGATCGGGATAAAAATAATTCTTGCGATCAAAGTGCGCATGATCGGGGATTGTGCATCCAAGAGCGAGGCCCGCGCGCACACCAAGACGCACCGCTTCTGCATTCAGAGCCGGAAGCGCACCTGGCTGACCGGTACAGACGGGGCAGACGGCGGTGTTTGGCGGTGTTGAATCATCGACATTGGCGCAAGAACAAAACATCTTCGTCTTGGTCTTAAGGCGGACGTGGATTTCAAGTCCGATAATAGGGATGTAGCGGGCGGATGACATACGCAAAGAGCCTAGCAAGAACGAAGCCAGATGGGTAGGATGGGCCTATATGGGGGATATTCGCCTAGAGACGTCCTGGAAACAAGCGCTTACCAAGGCCTTCGAGGAGCCCTCGTTTCAGGATGTCACGGCCTTTGTAAAAAACGCTTACCTCACAAAAACGGTCTACCCTCCACCGGCACAGATTTTTCACGCCATGGATGCCTGTCCCTTCGATAAAGTGCGTGTCGTGATCCTCGGACAAGATCCGTATCACGGTCACGGACAAGCGCACGGCCTCTCTTTTTCTGTGCCCGACGGAGTGCCGCCACCTCCATCGCTACAAAATATCTTCAAAGAAATTCGAGACGACCTCGGCGTCCCTATCCCAACAAGCGGAAATCTCGATCGTTGGGCACATCAAGGCGTCCTGCTCCTTAACGCAACATTGACGGTCGAAGCTGGGCAAGCAGGATCCCACCAAGGAAAAGGCTGGGAGTCGTTCACGGACGCTATCATTAAAACGCTTTCCGACAAGCGTGAACACCTAGTCTTCATGCTCTGGGGACGCTACGCGCAACAAAAAGCATCGCTCATCGATGCTTCTCGTCACCTCATCCTGCAAGCTCCGCACCCATCACCTTTTTCCGCCCACAGCGGCTTCTTCGGCTGCAAGCATTTTTCAAAGGCGAATGAATATCTAAAGAGAAACGACCTAGAAACCATTAAGTGGTGAGAGTTGAAAAGTCCTCAAAGTGTTTGTAGAGATGTGTTTCGATTCCACAGGATCTTGCAATATTAATATTTTCCTGATGATCATCCGCGAAAAGGATTTCCGAAGGCTGAAGCGAAGGATCGGCGACGCGGAGCGCCTGAAGGACGTGCTCAAAGAATCGAGGATCGTTCTTCATGTATCCTGTCTCAGCAGAGATGAATAGCCCATCAAAGAGCGTGTCGAATCGCATGTGTGTTCGTAGATATTCGGCACGATGTCGTTCCTGGTTACTCGTGAGGTAGCAGCGGACGCCTTTTGCGCGTAGATCGTGTATGAGGTCGGCCATACGCGCATCGGTCGTCGATCCAGAACGAAACCAAAGATCGATAAGCTCATCCACGGTGCCATGCCACCCCCAATCAATCGTGGCCTTTGCGAGTTCCTCCTTGAGATCGGCCTGTCCGAGCTTGCAGCGCTGAAACGGTCCATCAAAAAACGGCTTCATCTTGTCCCAGGTGATCCCGTAATCAGCTTGAAGCTGGTCGCTAAAGCGCTTAGACACGATCACCATACCGTCCGCATCAAAGAGGATGACTTTAAACATAGAGGAGATCTCGAAAGCCTACTCGTTCGGTTCTCGATATTCAACCCGCTCCCCAAAAGGGCTCTCAACAAGATATCGATCACCGATCTTTGTCGCGTACGAATGCGTGAGGGGAATCTTTCCTTTACCGCCTGGAATGTCGAGCACGTAGCGGGGAAGTGCGATTCCTGTAACGCGCCCTTGTAACTCTCGCATGATTTCAATCCCACGTTCTATCGGCACGCGAAAGTGATTCGTGCCGCGAGCGAGGTCGAGTTGGTGTAAGTAATAGGGGACGATACGAATATCAACGAGCTGCTTAAAAAGCCGCTCAAGAGTATCCGGATCGTCATTCACGCCTTTGAGAAGTACGCTTTGATTGCGTATCACGATGCCATGATCGACAAGTTTGGCGATCGCCTCGATATTTTTCGGGGTAATTTCACGAGGATGATTGAAGTGGGTCACGATATTTAGCGGATGCGTCGAATCCATAGAGCGACGCAGAAGAGCGACGAGTTGATCCGTGATTCTTGAAGGAAGATTCACGGGCACGCGTGTGTGAATGCGGATGCGTCTGATGGAAGGGATCTCGCGGAGATGTCGAAGCCAGTCCTCAAGAGCTGTATCGACAAGCGTAAGCGGGTCACCTCCGGTTAAAATCACCTCCTCGATCGCGGGGGTTGCGCGAAGATAGCCATAGATACGCTCGCGCTCAACGCTCGTAGGTCCGGGGTTGGCGCTCCCCGTCTTCTCCCGTCGAAAACAAAATCGACAAGAGAGCGAGCAAAAGAAGGTTGTGTAGATGAGCGCGCGATCAGGATAGCGGTGGGTGAGAAAGGGGATGGGGGATTTTGCCTCATCACCAATCGGATCCGCGCGTTCCTCTAGAGAGAAGATCGTTTCGCGTTCATCTGGGACGGACATGAGAAAAAGAGGGTCGGAGGGATTATTCCAGTCGATCAAGTCTCGCGTGTGCGGCGTAATAGCTAAGCGCATGAGCTTTAACGCTTCGATGATGCGATTTTGGTGCCGGAGGGGGAGGTGTTTCTCGAGTTGTGTGATGGTGCGAATGGATTGCTGAAGTTCTTGCTGCCAGGGTTCAAGGGGAGTCATAGAAGAAACGAAAACCGCCCAAAAGGACGGTTGATATGTGTGATAAGGCGAAGAAAAGCAACAAAAAGAAAGCCCTATCACGGGCCAGTCTTGGGTGGATTGTATGTCGTGAGGGAGATCATGAAACGTTATCCAAAGGCGACAAAGATATGCTACCATGCCGTGCGTACTTATCCATGACCAATCTATGCCCGACCTAAAAGATGTTCTGCAGCGTATTCGCGCCACCAAGCAAGAGAAGCGAAAAATCGGAGAATCGTTTCGTGATGTGTTGGCGCAGTCAAAACCGTACCAAGATGTGTTGGATGAGATGAAGGACTTGAAGGCGAAGAAGGCTCGATTGGAAACGGAAATCCGCCAAGAATTCACGAAAGAACTCGAGAAAGCGGAGAAGTTGGCGGCTGATCTCAAAACGGACACGCAGCTTTTAAGCGACATGGCACTCACCAAGTTCATGAAAGGTGAGACAATCGATATCGTCGATGAAAACGACGTGAAGTACGAACCGGTCTTCAAGGTCAGCTTTAAGAAAACGTTCTAGTCTTTTCCGAGGTTTTCAACCCCTTGGGAGCGCATCCATCGTTCGCTCACGCGCTTGCCGTTGGCTCCAGTAAAGATGAGGAAAAAATCGTTCTTATTCGTAAGAGCGGTTTTTTCAATTTCAATCGTGTAGGGCGAGGTGACGCCGTGCTTGCGGAGCATGGAAGCGAACCGACGAAGATCAGTCTTTTGAGAAACATGGGGAGACGTCGACGTCGCGTCTACGTAAAAGAGTTCATCGTTCTGTTTAGCGCGATGCGTAACGTACAAGACGTCGTTGCCTGTCTCGTCGATCGTGGCAGATGTGATGGTTGTGCCATGCTGCGCCGAAATATCGGCGATCGTGTACATGGGTTGCTTGTCCGCAAGAGAAAAGACGATCAAATGCGAGGATGTCGTGGTGATGGTAGAGCGTACACCTTTTCCGTCGCGTGCATCAAGGTAGGCCTGTGAAAGAGGCGCTTCCACCCAAAGTCCGACATCGTTGCGTGGAATGATATCGAGGATCATGCCGCTGCGATCCTGTGGATACGAGCCGTGATACGGATTCACGTGGATCCATGAGGCGCGATAGTTATTCAAATCAAGGCGCAACACCTCGCTTTGATTCATGAAGGCGTAGTATCCGGTGTCGTTCGTGGCCGCATCAGGAATTCTGCTCCAGGCGAGGTAGATTGATTGACCATCCTGACTCCACCCAATGGGCGATGGTTGAATACGTGCATCAGCTGGTCGTTCAAACCAGTCTAGGTAGAATAAGCGGTTAGGTTTCCCGGTTTGGCTGATAAGTTCCAACCAGAACGTGGTGCCACGGCTATACGGTGTGCGTCCCAAGGCGCGTACATTCGCGATCCAGGCACCATCCGGACTCGTGATTTCATCAATCGTTGGGCTCGCCGAAAAGAGACCAAAATCCTTTGCGGACGTTGTCTCGACGACGGTCGGAGGTGGGGGAACGGGTTGTAGAGCCGGGGGAGCCGACGATTCCGGAGCTGGTCTCGCCGCAAGTTCATGTATTCGCTTGTCTAAATCCGCCAAGCGTCGATCTTGTTGCTGGGTGTGCTGCAACACAAGCCGAGTACCAAGCGTAATCGCTACCGCAACCGCAATAACCGCGAGCGCCTGAGCCACAGATTTGATGGACATATGTCCAATTGTGTAGGCGTTTCGCGCGGTTTTGGCAAGGAAGCGGGTCCGGATTTGGCAGCCTAAGCAGCCAAACCAAGCGCTTTTCTGCAGGCATCAGCCATGACAGATGAGGTGAAGGAGATGGTTTCAAGGTCTTCGAGACGAACCCATCTAGCCTCCTGCATCTCGCCGGAAGATACGTTTGCTGCTTGCGCAGGGTCACCCATTCGGCAAATAAAATTAAGATTCACGGCCTTGCGTCCTTTACCATCGGTGTACTCGAAGTATCCAAATAAGGCACCGATCTCGATATCGAGTCCAGCCTCTTCTAGTGTCTCGCGCTTCAGTCCTTCCTCGATCGTCTCATGCGGATCAATGCCGCCACCCGGCACCTCCCATGTTCCAGGAAGAAACGAATCATCATCCGCTCTCTTCAGGAGAAGGATTGTGTTATTGTGAACGAGAAAAGCGCTCACGCAAATCTTGAACAGGGGCACGTCGGGCATGGGGTATCGCTAGAGCTTCTTATCCAACGTCCACTCATCCGCCTCGCCCAATGCGAGCGAGGTTCCAGCGGCAGCGAGCACGATATCTCGTATGCCTGTTGCTCCACCCACGGACACGGCGATGCCGGCTAAGTGAGCGGCGAGTACGAGAGCGCAAAGGCGTGTGAAGTATCCAGCGAAGAGGAGTACGGCCAAGCAGACCTCCATCCAGCCATTAAGCTGTATGAGCATTTCGGCTGGAACAGGAAGGTAACCGGTCCACGCTGGCAAAAACGCAACCCACGCGGCTGGGTGCATGAGTTGCTGCGTTCCAAACCACACGAAAAGAAGCGCCCATGACCATCGAAGGACGACGCGTGAAGCGAGAGGAAAATGCATACTTATTTAAGTGAGCCGATCTTGAGAAGCGCGAGGACGGATTTTGGTCGTCGTGAGCTGCCGTGTTGATTTGTGTAGGCAGAGGTTCCATCCGTGCCACAAAGACCGATGATGGATTGCGCGCCACCTGGATGTCGAGAAACCCAAGAAGTGAGATCGTACACGTCGCCGCCAATCGCGGACCAACAGTTCGACTGCGTGTTGTGAGCCTGAACATCAGCCATCGTATATGTCTTTGATGTATCAGCGGCCGGCGTTGTTCCTGTAGGCGTTCCTGCGACAGCAGGGGTGACTTTCATAACCGGGCGACCAGCGTACACAATGTACCCAGCACCACCAGCAAGAATAAGAGCGGCAACGACACCAATAAGAAGCTTGTTTGAAGGCATATAGCGAAACGGTAGCACAAAATGTCTGAAGAATGAATGAAGATGACGAGCTTTAATCCAGGAAGAGGGGCTTTGTTGGCGCAAGAATAACGCGCGGATCCGTCTTCCAGGCATCGGAGACGTCAGCATACAGTTCAAGTTCGTTTCCATCAGGATCGAGAAGATAGATGCTGTGAGTGACGGTGTGATCGCCGGTACCCATAATCGGAACCTGCTTCGCTCGTAGTTCTTGGTACGCGCGCTTCACGTCCTCTGGGCTATCGCCGATCTTAAAGCCGATATGATAAAGCCCGGGCTCTGGATGTCGACCTTGGCGCGGTTCGCCGCCGACTTCGAGCAAGAGCATCTCATGATGCGTCCTTCCGGCCGAAAAAACTGCTGCCCCAGGCATGCGACCAATTTCAGAAAACCCAAGAGTGTCTCGATAAAAATTCGCGGAGCGTTCAAGGCTGCTCACGAAGAGGACAACGTGTCCAAGTTCTTTAATGGTCATAGAGAGGGGGTTAGAAAGCGCCCAAAGGCACTTCGATGAAGAGAATGGTGGATGGTTCGTTGGTAATCCCGTGCACGTTCTGCTCGTGTTTGATGGCGAGTGCATCGCCCGTTCCAAGGGTGTTGGTTTGGATGGTGGCGCTCCCGCGAATCACGAATGCGAACAAACCATTGTTAGCGTGGTGGGTGGTCACATCGAATGCCTGTCCTGCGTCAAAATGGCCCATCCAAAACCACGCATCTTGGTGGATAAGAAGCGCTCCGGGTGTGGGTTCTGGTGCAACGATGAGAGACAACTTATTCTGCACGAGCGTGTCTTTCACGGTGAGCTGATCGTATCGAGTAGGGAGCCCTCGCTGATTGGGCGCGATCCAAATCTGAAGAAGGTGCACCGGATCCGTCTCCGAAGCATTCCGCTCGCTGTGCACGATGCCAGTTCCTGCGGACATGATTTGCGCATCACCGGCTTGAATAACCGCGCTATTGCCCATGCTATCTCCGTGGCGAAGCGCGCCGGAAAGAGGAATGGTGACGATCTCCATGTTGTCATGGGGATGTTCGCCAAAGCCAGCTCCAGGCTGAACAACGTCTTCGTTTAAAACGAGAAGCGCGCCAAAGTTCATCCGCTCTCTATTGAAATAGCTAGCAAAGCTAAACGAGTGAGCGGCCTTAAGCCATCCATGATCTACGTGTCCACGCTGTGTGTTGGGATGAAGTTCGAATGACATATGAGATGAGTGATGAAGTGAGGGTGCTTGCCGAAAAGAGATGTGTAGGGCAGTCTCAGAGGGAATTCCTATGACAGATCCACTTCACGGAAAAACACTGCAGTCCATCCTAGAGGGTCTTGTCGACCACTACGGATGGGAGGTGTTGAGTGAGCGAATAAAGATAAACTGTTTCACGAGTGATCCAAGCGTCTCCTCAAGCCTAGTGTTTTTGAGAAAGACCCCGTGGGCTCGCAAGAAGGTCGAACGTCTCTATCTCGAGATGACGCGCCCATCAGCACCAAAAAAGAATGGTCGGGCAACTAGAAAGAATGATGAGATGGTCGCGCCTGATACGAGCGAGATGCCGCCTCTTGATATTGGGCTTTAATACCTAAAACCGCACGCGTCCAAGTTTACGAATGACTTCGGTGACTTTTTCTGGGTGATCGATAGCCGCGGCAGAAAAGATGTCTTCTGCAAGAATCTCGGCGCGTTCCATGCCTTCCTCAAGTTTACGTTTGCCTCCAGGAGCAAGCATGACATGGCTCACGCGCGCATCTTCTGCGTACGCTTCCCGCTTAATGAGACCGATCTTTTCCATGGGAGCGAGAAGACGCGTGATGCCAGAAGCGGTGAGCCCTACTTGTTCCGCGAGATCGATGCGTCGCATGCATGTATTTGGTGCATCGCTAAGCGCCTGCAGAATCATGAACTCCGTGAGCCCAAGTCCTCCAAGACCGCTATCAAAGCGACGTGCGAGGATAGCTTGAAGTTTGGCAAGCTCAAGAAAGAAAGAAACGTTTTTATGAACGGTTGACATATAGTTGTAATATACTTGATTAATCAACTATCGTCAATCATGAATAAAGTACTAAAAACATCACATAAAAACACTGCGCCCCCGATAGCGTGGCAGTGTCGACTAAGGGATCTCCGACAAGTGCGTCGAAATCCGGTCGTGCCATCCGATGAAATCGGATTGCTATCGGGGGTGTTGGCAGAGGGTGTCAGGCTACGTGTTCCACGTGCAGGAGGAAGGCGGGGCCGCCACCGGGAATCATCCCGCTCTCGATCACACGCACGCCCCCGTCACAGGAGGTGGGGTTCTCCATGGAGAGGATGGCGCAGGCGAGCGCCGCAGCGAGTTTCTCGTGCTCGCAGATGACGATGGTCAGATCCGAGGGCGTCATCTCGGGCGTAGCTCCTGCGAGAAGCGGGGTCACGGCGAGACGGGCGTCCGTCAACCAGGTGCGCATGATGAGACGCGCGATCTCGTTGAGTTCTGCATCGTCGAGATCGAAATCGTCCAGCCAGGACAGCTCCGAGCAGCAGGAGAGTCGCGCCGTCGCGCCGAGGATGCGAAGCATCGCCGTGCCGCGGTCGAATGTGGCGGGAGAGGTGATGACGTGGCGCACGTGGTGGTCGTCAACTTCACTGACGTATGCGGCGACGAAAGCCGTGCTGAGATCGTCGGGGCTTACGATGAGAATTGAACCGCCCATCAGAAGGCTGCGGAGGACAGCACTCAATGAGACCTCTTCGTTCTTTCTCCCAGTGACTCGACTATCGTGACCGTGATCATGATTGTCTGAGGTGGGTGCTTAAAACCGCCAAGTTACAAGCATTCACCCCAGACG
>CAZLPD010000001.1:10623-15033 GCA_964561355.1 uncultured Gammaproteobacteria bacterium | reverse complement strand
GATTGTCTGAGGTGGGTGCTTAAAACCGCCAAGTTACAAGCATTCACCCCAGACGTGGTTCAAAAGGTACGAAGGAGGACGATAGAGGAAACAGGGCGATATGTCAACGAAAGCACCTAGAAAAAGACGCGGGAGACGGGGTGTGATGAAGGAATGGTGAAGGTGATAAAAACGTTCGCGATTTGATGCGTCGGATGCTATACTTGCAAAAGCTTGTCTAAGATTAGTATGAGATTTTTTGTACGCGCTCTTTTCTGCGGTGTGGTGGGGTTTTCGCTGTCTTCTCTCGGGGCGCACGCGGCAACTTCTTTGCTACATAAGCGTGTCTCCAGGGATCAGGGGAGGGCATCGGTTTACATGTCTACGGGAGTGGGCGAAGGTGTCTTAGTTAGATTCAGGGCCGAGGGCATGAACGTGTCCGATACGAAAAGCGAGAGGCGCGCAAATAACGTTGCCTTCAGACATGGTTCACGCGTGTTAAGAAACTTCAGGCGCGGTGATACGGCGCTTTTTGCGGTGCCAACGAATGAGTCTGTGACGGCGACCATCGCGTCACTTAAAGCAGATCCGTCCATATTGTACGCGGAGCCAAACTTTCGTCGCTACAAGACAACGATCGCGACAGATGATCCGAGTAGGGCCGAATTGTGGGGGCTTGATAACACGGGTCAAACGGTACAGGGCATAGCAGGAACGGCCGGAGCTGATATTTCAGCAGTGAACGGATGGTCGATCTCAGAGGGCGAACAACCAGTGATCGTGGCAGATGTCGATACAGGTGTCGCTTACAATCACCCAGAGCTTATCAATAGAATGTGGGATGGTACGAGTTGTAAGAGCCAGTCCGGAGCAGCGCTCGGGGGGTGTTTGCACGGGTATGATTTTGAAGATAGCGATCCTAACCCACTACCCACGGTCGAGTCACACGGCACGCATGTATCAGGCATCATTGCCGCTGAAAAGAACAATGGAAAAGGTGGGATGGGAGTTGCGCAAAACGCACGCATCATGGCGCTCAAGTTTGGATTTGATGTGGCAAGCGAAGTAGCATCGATTGATTTTGCTATCCAAAACGGGGCGAAAGTTATCAACGCAAGCTATGGTGGCCCAGACTTCTCGCAGGCGGAATACGATGCGATCGATCGTTTTCGTGCTGCAGGAGGTGTGTTCGTCGCGGCCGCAGGTAATAGCGGTCTAAATAACGACGCGCCGAGCCAGCACAACTATCCATCCGATTACAATCTACCAAACATCATCAGCGTGGCAGCGACAGACGCGCACGACGCGCTGGCCTCTTTCTCAAACTACGGCTCAACGTCCATCGACGTAGGGGCGCCAGGTGTAAATATCCTAAGTTCGATCGCGGACTCGGTAGTATCGTCGGAAACCTTTCAGAGCCTGACTGCTCCAGCGGTCCCGGACGGCTGGACGGCCACAGGGAATTGGGGAACCCGAGCTATTGCAGGATAAAACGTTGTGCTCTACGGCGACGCCGGACATGTTCCATACGCGGCAAGCGCAAATGCAACCATCACGTTACCGGAGATGGATCTTTCCGGAGCGAGCGGAGCACAAATCAACTTCTCCTCCCGTTGTGACACAGAATACAGCACCTCGCCCGATGCAGGCGGTGACTACATGGGGGTAGAGGTGAGTGGAGATGGGGGGAGCACGTTTACAGAGCTTGGTCGTTGGAACGAAGCGACCTTTGATAACAATTTGATCTCGAATGACACGCCCCCCGTCGTGGATTTGTACGCAGACGTGCCTCCGGGTGATCTGACTTCGCATCTCAAATTTCGATTTCGCTGGTTTACGAACGGATCAAATAACCCAGTCCGAAGCTACGATGGGTGCTATATCGACAACGTGAGTATCACAAAAGTGTCTGATGGAAGTGATGAACAATACGCATACTACGATGGAACCTCCATGGCAACGCCACACGTGGCGGGTCTTGCCGCGTTGCTCTTCGGTCACAACGCACGCATCACGGCAACGCAGGTCAAAGACATTATTTTGCAATCAGGCGATACGAAGGCGGGATTGGTAGGGAAGACGGTCTCCGGAAAACGCGTAAACATAGCTAGCGCTCTCGGTTCTTTTGCTCCGCACGCAGGGATGTCAACGAATGACGTCATCCCGTCTTCGAGCGTGACGCAAGCAACGGACGGTAGCAGCCTCTTGGCCGTTCAGTTCAAGGTGAAAGACGGAGAAGCTGGTTTGCCAATCACATTGAGTGATTTTGCCTACAGTACCGATACAGGAGTGACCTGGAATGCGCCCGGAGATACGAGCGCGGCTCTGTCCGCGGGCTGGAACGATCACTCCTATGTCAGCGCCGCCGATTTTAGTGGAGCGACGTACTCGTTCACGTTGAATACGCAGCACGCGGATGTAGCGCCTCTGAATGCATGGAGCGGATCCATGAGAGTGAGGTTTAAGGCCTTCGATGGAGCGGCAACAAGCAGCTATGCAGTCAGTGACGCCATGACGCTGGATAACACAGTCCCGGTTGCCACTCTGATCGGTGCACCGGATGCGGTTACTTCGAGTACGACAGCTTCTATAACCGTAAGCGCAGACGGGGCAATGTCATATCGATACGCGTTAGACGGTGTGACCTATGGAGCAACCACGACAATAAGTACGCCAATCAGCTTAGCGCACCTCATGAACGGATCGCACGCGTTGCACGTAGTGGCGGGTGATGCGGCTGGAAACTGGCAACCAGAATCTAGCTCAACCACGATCGCTTGGGTGGTCGATGACACGACGCCTCCAGTGATATCAGGGCTCTTCAACGACACAACCTCGCGAAAGACTGAGGTGTGGGCCTGGAGTTCGGATGATGTATACGCAACGTTTCGATACCTCATCGATCAGTCATTGACGGGAGTTCCTAGCGGTGAATATGGGGCAGTGACCACGGCAACACAAGAAACGGGCACAGGCACCTATTACCTCCACGTTCAAGCACGAGATGAAAATGGAAACGAGAGCGCAGTAACGACGGTCTCAGCTTCTCTCGATAACACGGTGCCAAGTATTACGGGGCTTTCGAGTACAAGCACATCACAAAAAACGGCGACGTGGTCTTGGTCGTCGAATGAAGACGGTGTGACGTTTCGAACACGTCTTGATCAAGTCAGCTCAACCACACCAACGGGCGCCTACACAAGCGCAACGACCACCTCGCAGGCATCAGGTAACGGAACGTATTATCTGCATGTGCAAGCAACGGATATCGCAGGGAATGAGAGCGCTGTTGTAACGGTTTCTGCGGTGCTCGATAACACAGCCCCAGTCATTACACGTATCGGCGGGAATGCGGCGATCTACCAGGGAACGACGTATGCGGACAGTGGAGCGACTGCTTTGGATGCGATCGATGGAGACGATACCGCCTCAATCGTTACAACGAACGCTGTGAGTAGTACGGTGCTTGGATCGTACACGGTGGTCTATCAAGTAACAGATCTCGCAGGAAACGTGGCAAGTTCAACGCGTACAGTGGCGGTACTTCCGCTCGTATCGACGGGAGTTTCGATTGCAACGTCCACGGCGGTAGGTATAAGTCATCCACTTATCTTCATTGGTTCAAACGCGCCAACGAGCTCGACGGTGAGCGTTCCGTTAGGTGTAAACGACGCGGCGCTCGATTTGTCTGCGTTGGTCTCAGGAACGGGCACGCGCACAGCAGTATTTCCTGGGGATGTATCGGTGCACGCCTCGACGACGGTGGGAGGAGTCGACGTGCGCTTTCCAACCGGGCTCGTGGTCACGGCCGGAGATCCAAGTTGGGACGGCACGCTACATATCCCACAAGTTCTCTCGTCTTCAAGTGTGACGGTAACGCCGGACGCGGGAAATACGGCAAGCGTGGTAGGTGTCATCGAGATTGGATCGAGTGATGTCGCGCTCAGTCTTGATACGCCGGTAAGAATCCTACTCGCAGGCGCTGCAGGAAATAGCGTTGGATTCTCGCGAGCAGGAGCGTTTACAGCGATTACACGCACCTGTTCGGCGGATTCATTAGGTTCCGTCAGCGCGCAATTAGTGGGTGGAGCGGTCGACTGTCGCATCGTCTCCGGATCGGATCTGGTGGTCTGGACCAAGCACTTCACGAAGTTTGTAACCTATACGCAAGCAGCGATCGTGGTACCGCCGGAGGTGAGCAGAGGGAGTGGCGGGAGTGGGGGTGGAGGCGGCGGCGGGGGCGGTGGAAGCGACACGCCACTCGTCGACGTCTTCACGCGACCAACGGCAACACCCGTAGCGACGATCATTACGGTGCCAACGCCAGCGGCAGCAGTTCCACCAACGGTTATAGCGGTAACAGCACCAAGCGCAACCCCTCCCGGACCGCTTTGCTACGCCTTCACCTTCAAAAAAGATCTCAAATCAGGC
>CAZLPD010000001.1:0-10523 GCA_964561355.1 uncultured Gammaproteobacteria bacterium | reverse complement strand
CAAATAAACTCAAGGCGGATGGAATATTCGCAGGAAAGACAAGAGAGCTTGTACGTGGGCTGATGGAAAAAAATAGGAAGAGATCCTCCGTGGTGGATCGGTACGTGCATCTACTCAGCTTCTCAAACGAAAACCTACGACAAATCCCCCTAGCCTTCCTGGTGTTTACCGTCTTGGGCGTGGGATGGCGGTATGAGCTTTCTTCCTGGAGCTTAAAGAAGATCGGCGTTTGCTTGGGTGGATTATATGGCGGCAATTATGTTATCGGTGGCTCATGTACTGCGTAGCAACCCTTGCATTGGTGGTGAGTCTATACGGGAAGGTGATCGGATGGAACAAGGTGGAGCGCAAAGGAGCGGTGCGTATAAAAGAAGTGGGACGGGTAAAATAATAGCTTGGTAAAAAGAGGGCGTCACGAGGTAGTGATTTTTATTGAAGGGGAAAATGCGGTAAGGTTAATGGTCCAGGTCTTTAAAAAGTGGATGATCCGGCATGAGGGATCGAATGATCTCTGGTTCATGTTCAAACCATTCCTTCACCGCGTCCACATGTGAAAGACCTTCAGACTGTCGCTGGCGCAAAAACGCAAATTTTCTCTGGAAGAGTTCGTGATGTTTTTGGATGCGATCCGGAGCCTGCAAGGTCCATAGTCCTTCCTGTATGGAGGAAGCTTCTTTTTTCTGGATGGTCGCGGTATCTAGATAGCGGTTCTTTGAGATATCAAAGTCGATGGCATAAACTTGCGTCGTCGTGTCTGGAAACAAGTGCGTCATAAATGCACGAAGTCGATCCTCTCGAGTTTTTTCGCAGAAGATGGTGATGGCTCCAGTGAGGTGCTCCGCTTCGAGGATGTCTTTTGCGAAAAGTAAGTTCTCCAGCGTCGAGAGAGATTGTTCTTCGGGAAGGACGCGCCAAAGTGATGTCTGGCGTACCGTCTCCTCTCGATGCATAAGCTGATCTAAGTAGTCGGCGATAGCCCGCGCCTCCGTGCCTTGGTACGGTGGCTCGCAATTCGTAGCCCCTCCGCACGGGATGATGGCCGCTTCTTGCCCTGCGGCTAACGTGTATATGTGGTTAAAAACAATAGAAAGATAGGCGAGATAGTTCTGATCTCGTTGGATATCTTTTGGAATGCCGTAACCACAAATGAGGAAGATGTGCATATCGAATACGGAATAAGGTAGGGGATTGGCGAGCACTTGGAAAGAATCCGCGTTCGAGCTAGCATCGATCCACAAGAAAAAAGCGCATCCTCCTATGTCTCATGAACCATCGAGGGTCTTCATTGAATGGCCTGAATATATTGCGCTGCTAAAACAGTTGTTTGAGCGCATCCGCGACGCAGGATGGAAGCCGGAGCAGGTTATCTGCATCGCGCGTGGCGGTTTAATCCCGGGAGATCTCGCCTCACGCTTCTTCCGTGTCCCGTTAGCGGTGCTGTCGGTAGCCAGCTACCCAGACCATGCGACGGCGCAAGAAGAAATGCATTTCTCGAGGGATCTGACCACGGCTCGCCCACTGAAGCGGAGTGGTATTTTGTTGATCGATGATCTCACGGAGAGTGGCAAGACGCTTTCGGAAACGGTGAAATGGTTAGCGTACTGGTACGGGATTCCATCGGAGGAGATTCGCAGCGCCGTTGTCTGGCACAAGGAGTGGTCGACATTTAGACCGGATTTTTATGCGGATGTAATCAAGGAGGGCCCGGGTGGTGAACGGCCATGGATTATCCAGCCGCAAGAGCGATTCCGAGAGGAGTCCTAGCTATTCGTGTGAAAATACGGACGATGCTGCTGGTACGTTTCCCAAAAGGGGTATACGGTACCTATGGGACTAGCCAGGTAGAGCCCGCCAGTTTGATGCATGTCATGCACAGCCCATAGTTAAAGGGTTGGCAGAGGCACGCGTAAGACCCGTCGGCTCTACCACGCAATCACGGCGCTTTTATTCTTTAAGAAAATCGAATATGCCCGTCTCGACATACTTGCTTCAAGGAAAGCGTTTTTTGTCTTTGTTCGGATCTTCCGCGCTCCTCTGCGCGGGGATACTTCTGCCGCAGATCGTGAACGCAGCCGCTCTCTCTCCTGATACGCTCCCCGCGGCCATTGTGAACGCGTACTATGAGCAGCGGATCACGGCTCCAACCGCTCTTACGCTGCCCGTCTCTTGGTCGGTGAGTAGTGGCGCGTTGCCAAGCGGACTCGCGCTCGCGCCCGCAGGAGGATACACCGCTCTTTTGAGAGGAAATCCAACAAATGTTGGAACGACGTCCTTTAACGTGATGGCAGTAGGAGCAAACGGAAACATGACCAGTCTCTCGTACACGTTCGTTGTGAATAATACGCTGGGGATTCTTTCAAGCTCGTTGCCTATGGTGAGTGCGTGGGTTCCTTATACGTACACGCTGAGCGCAAGTGGAGGCGTAGCTCCATACAGATGGGTGATAGAAAACGGTACGCTTCCAACGGGTCTAGTGTTTGATGGAGAGACAGGTCGTATCTCAGGCGTTGCAACCACGGGGATGAGTTCAGTGCTCACGGTTCGTGTCACGGATGCTACGGGAGTCCTAGCACGCCACGACTTTTCCTTGAGCATGGTCGCCTCAGGTTCGTCCGACACAGGCCAGGCTACGCGATTAGCAAACCTCACGAACATCGGCGTGAGTGTTCATGCACTTGTAAAACTCGCAGATGATGGAAATAGCATGACGCAGCACGACAGCGCTGTGTACTACCTAGGGCAAGATGGGCGTCGTCATGCCTTTCCAAATCCAAACGTGTACTTCAGCTGGTACGATGGGTTCTCGGCGATTCGCATCTTAAGCGGATCGGATCTCGCGAGCATCCCGCTTGGAAAAAACGTGACCTATCATCCAGGCGTCAAGATGGTGAAATTTCTCACCGGCAACAACGTGTACGCTGTCGCGAGCAATCGAGGTCTTCGTTGGGTGAGAACGGAAAGCATCGCGCAAGACCTCTACGGCAACAACTGGAGAAGCATGGTGGATGATATTCAAGACACATTCTACAGCGACTACACAATAGATCTTGGAAATGCGATCTCTGGTCTCAGTGATTACGTACCAAGTGCTGTACGCGCCTCGTTCATCTATCCAAGTCAGGTGTTGTTTTAGTAGGCAGATCGTCGAATAGCGGGATAGTGAGAGCGGTCTAATACAAAGATAACCAACAAACATTATGTTGTGGACGATAGCAGTCATCCTGTTAATCCTGTGGCTTCTTGGCATGGTCACGGCGTACACGCTCGGCGGGTTTATTCACATCCTGCTTGTCATTGCGATCATCGTTGTGATAGTGCGGCTTGTGCAAGGGCAAAAAGTCCTCTAGCCAGCAAGAACGGAAAACGCACCGCAAGAGTGCGTTTTCCGTTCTTGGGACAATAGTATGATCATATCTGAATGGGCTACACGTCTTCAAAAAATCCCTGAGACGGCCCGCGAATTAATAACAGGATTACTCTTGTTGGTGGTAACGATAGGAGGGGCGGTGGCGGTGGGGCGCGTCTTGGATCACATCCCATGGGTCGCAGCCTTTGATGCGTTTGTGTATGAACGTATAAACCTTGGCCCACATCCTGTCTGGCTCGATACGATCGTTTCCCCATTTAATTTCAACTTCCTGCCATGGGGAGGCACGTTTATTCCGAGCTTCTTATATTTCGTCTTCGCTTTCGGCTTGATCTACATTGGCATTCGGTATCGTAAAGAACTCCTATGGGCATGCATTGCATTGCTAGGCGCTATCGTTATCGACGCGGTGCTCTTCAAGCTTACGAACGCCTATGTCGTGCGTGATCGGCCTTTTATCCATTTGCCTAATAATTTAACGGAGAATGCAAAAGCGATCTGGCGCAGTTGGCCCACCTATCCTTCTGGGCACGTGCGCGACATGGCGCTCTACTCCACGGTTCTGGCTGGATTCGCACACGAGCTTCGCTGGCCATTTGCTCTTTTAACACTTTGGATTGTGTTCACCCGGATCTACATCGGAGCACACTATCCAACGGATGCACTAGCAGGATGGCTCATTGGCTACCTCGTCGGCATCGCGATCCTCCTTCTTATCAAGCCGCTCCACAGACGTTTTGTTCATGGACGAAAAACCGGTGAATGGAATACGTCGTATGTAAAGATAGTATGAAGTATTTTCTTCGTGTTGTGCTGGGGGTCATGCTTTTAGCCGTGGGTGGATTCGTGATATCACGCATTATTTCGTGGGATGACGTCAAGACGGCTGTGCACGCGTTGAGCTGGTGGAACATAGTTCTTATCGGAGGCGCTATTCTCACAATCGGTATAGTAAAGGCAGTGCGCTTCTTTTGTATCTTGCGGTTTGGAGGGATTGTCGTGTCGCTAAGAAATACGATCCGTATCTTTATCGCGAGCCAGACGTTTACACCTCTGCCAGCGGGGGAGGTGGGTCGCGCCATGCTCTTCAAGAAAGAGCTTGGCATCCATCTGGACGAGGTAGCTGGACCAGTCTTTTTGCAGGCGCTTTTGGAACTGTGGACGGCGGCTCTTTGGGTGGTTCTCGCAGTGTCCTTCGTAGGCAGCATAGGTGGATGGATGGGACTCGTGGGTTTCTTGGGGCTTCTTGCGATCTTGAGCGCGCCACTCTTATTTTCCAAACAGCTTCCACATGTATTTGAAAGGCTAAAAAATCATGGAGTGACCTACAAGTGGGTAGAAAAGATGCAAGGCGTGTTTGAACATTTTGAAGCATTAGTCACGTCCAAGGGAAAAACAAATGTCTGGGGTTTTTGGGTGCTCGTGGTCGGACTAGGGCTCTCATCGCACGCCCTGAGCGGAGGATTGATGTGGTACATCGCACAGGTGCAAGGAGCCCATATCACGTGGTTGCAAGGGGTATTCGCGGTAACAATGGCGTCTTTGATCGAGGGGATCCTGACGATCATTCCGGGTGGCTTAGGAGTAACGGAGGGTGGACTCGTAGGCATCCTCTCGGGCTTTGCCGTGCCTTGGCGAAAAACAATTATCATCACGCTCATATATCGCTTGGCGACACTTCCAGTATCGATGGCCATCGCCCTGCTCTTCCTGCTATCAACCTATCGAGCAAAACCGCCTCGTATCACTCACCTAGCGCGGACCTAATATATGAAGCGCCTAGCGTTTCGATACCACATCAACCCGTTTATACTCGCCGTACTCTTCTTTGGTCTTCTTCTCGCGAGTGCGATCACGATTGGATTTTTGGTAAACAATCTTCCATGGATCCAGTCCTTCGATCGATATTTTTACGAGTGGATTTTGAACGGCCCTCACCCTACTTGGCTCGACGCTCTAGTGTCCCCGTTTAACTTTAACTTTCTTCCCTGGGTGCCAGTATTTGAGAGCTTTTTGGCGCTTGCCGTGCTCATATGTCTGGCCATTATCCTTTTGTGGAGACGATTCGATTTTAGCTGGGCGGTATTCGCTAGTGTCCTAGCGCTCCTGCTGGACCAAGGGATGGCGTACTTACTACCTATCGTTATTTACCGTCAACGTCCTTTTACCGTCTTGCCTAATACATTGAGCGAAGTATCCATAGCGATCTGGAAAGCGTGGCCTTCCTTTCCGTCTGGGCACACCCGCGACACGATGGTATTCATGACGGTGCTAGCTGCCTTCATGCCTAAATATTTGCGTGCGCCCATGTTTCTATTCGCGGTATTTATTGCCTGGACGCGTGTCTACGTCGGCGCACATTATCCGACAGACGTTATCGCGGGTCTGATCATAGGCTATCTCATCGGTAAAATCGTGCTGGGTGTCGTTGAGGAGGCGCGTAAGCTTTGGGATGCGTATCAGCAGAAAGGGGAGGACCCCTCAAAACTAACCACGGAGTGATATGTCGAAGATAAAGTTCATCTATAATCCTAAGGCGGGGGAGAAGAGAGGGTTCTTTTCGAGAAAGAAGCCGGGTCTACTCCTCTATTCTATCCACGCACTGTTAAAAAAATACGAGATCGTCTTTGATGAAGCGCCAACCAAAGGACCGGGGGATGGACGTCGCTTGGCGGTAGAGGCCTCAAAAGAAGGATATGACACGGTGATTGTCGCGGGTGGCGATGGCACCGTCGGCGAAGTAGCAAACGGACTCATCGGAACCGACGTCGCTCTCGGAATCCTGCCGCTCGGTACGTTTATGAATGTGGCCCGTATGCTGAGTATCCCATTCGATCTCGAGCAGGCTGTCATGGTGATAAAGATGCGTAACACGCGCCTCATCGATGCCGGAGAGGTGGTCTCAATAGAAGGAGAGCGCCCCGGTGAACCAAGTTATTTTCTAGAAACGGCAGGTATCGGCATTGAGGCGGATTTTCAGCACGAGTTCCTCGCGTGGGAGCGCGGTGACAAAGCAGCACTCGGCCGATTCCTGAAGAGAATGAGCCAGTTTTATCGAAGTCCACTAAAGGTGGAGCTGGATAACGGACGCTCATTTGAATCAAGGGCGCATGTCATCACGATTTCAAATGGCCCGTACGCCGACGCCGCCATTCCCGTCGCTCCCTCCGCCAAGCTCAACGACCATGTGCTCACCGTTCGTCGCTATCACATGTCTAAGCTGCAGCTCCTGCAGCATGTTCTGCGGTTGAAGATCCTGGGAGTCTATAAAAACACGGATATAGAAACGTACACCTCTACAATCGTGCGGATCACTTCGCAGAGTCCGCGCCCCGTGCACGCCGACGCCCGTGTATTCGGGGATACCCCGATCCTGATAAAGGTACGACCGAATGCACTGAAGGTGATTGCGGGATATCCAGAATTCCCTCAGGACTCCGCGCTGCTTGCGAAGAAGGTGTACCTTTCCCCGTAACAGCAGAGTGATGTTACGGGAGCTTGATGGGCTTCGGCTATCGTATCTCCACCATCACCTCATGACGCATCATCCAAGGAGGTGTCCAAGGAGCGTTGTAGCCCGCGTATTGAGGTTCGCCGATCGTGGAGATCTTGTCGCGAGAAAGGGCTAGTAGTAACTCCTGCTTTTTGGTCTGTACGCGCGCGTCAGTTCGCTGCAGAGAGAAGCGTTTCACCGCCATCTTCCGCGTAGGAATTTCCATCAATGTGACTCGCGAGTCTGTCGGCGTAGGGAGTGAGGCGAGTGTATAGGAACGAGGCATACCAAAAGCGATTGTGTGAGATGCGCCGTCGATATTTGCTGTGACGGGTGCAGTCATCGCAATAGACTGGCCACGAGAGGGTTGCTCGACAACGGGTGCAGTCATCGCAATGCGCTTTTTCTGTACGTTTCCACCAAAGATATATCCCGCCACAATGCGAAATCCATCCTGAAGGGCATCGTCGTAGGATCCTGTGACCGTCGTTTGGGCCACGAGATGAGCTGGATATTCACGAATCTCGTAATCATCCCCCTTCTTCACAACGGTATAAGCTGTTTGTTCGACGCGAGACGAGAGAGCTCCCCAGATGGTCCAGGCGATCAAAAGAAGCGCAAAGACAACGAAGAATGTTTGCATATAAGATGAACATACCACCTAAAGGCAGAAGCGGATACGTCCAATCAGGGTGTCGAGATAGATGCATCAAAAATAGCCGTCTCTGAAGACGGCTATTTATAGGACGTGGCTCGTGATGGTGAACTAGTGCATGTAACCAAGTACTGCCGCAGCGCTCATAAGACAGGCTAGGGATCCGCCGGCTGAAATAAGAATTTTGGTCACAACCCACTTGCCTTCGGTGCCACCAAAGAGCACGGCGCTGACTTGCGTGGGTACAACAAATCCAAGCCAAAAGAATCCAGCTTCACCAAACACGTTCCATCCTGCGGGGAGGCTCGTCACGAACAACTCCAAGACGAATGAGGTCAGAATCGTCACTAAGAATTGCACGGCAAGCACCGGCCCCATGCTCTTCATCATCTTCATTTGAACATCCTTCGAGAGCTTATCAAAGCCATGGATCTTGCCCCAGAGTTTGCCGAAG
Source organism: uncultured Gammaproteobacteria bacterium (assembly GCA_964561355.1). Classification (GTDB taxonomy): domain Bacteria; phylum Patescibacteriota; class Patescibacteriia; order 2-12-FULL-60-25; family 2-12-FULL-60-25; genus JAGOUY01. Next base: position 2,554 of record CAZLPD010000001.1, on the reverse strand, counting down.
ATAGGGGTATACCAAACAGCTCCAACGATGAACTGAATAACGGTCGCAAGAAAGATGGCTGCGTAGTTGAGGGTCATAGAGATGGTGGGTCGAGTAGTGAATAATGATGGCGCGGCCTCTGCTGCCTGAAGGGTAGTTTACACGGGGTCTTATTTCAAGGATTTAGAAGCTGGCGTGAGCATAGATAATATCGCTCCACTGTTGGTAGCCTTTGGCGGATGGGTGGAATTGATCGATGGAGTGATAATCAGAGCTGCGCGCAGCTTGATCCTGAGTAGCTTTGTTGAGATCGACAAGAGTGAGGTCTTTGTTTGCGGCAACCTGCTCTAGAATGCGGTTGAACGCCGTGACCCTGAGGCGGTACGCCCAGCGGAAGGGCCATGTGACGAGGTCGTCTGTCCCCAAGAAGGGAAGATTGATGACAACGATCTTGGCTTTTGTCTTGCTCTGTATCGTATCGATGATTCGTTCGATGTTTTTTCTAAATACTTCTCTAGAAACAAGATTTTGCACATCATTAATCCCAATAAGCATCGTCACAACATCGGGAGTATCGGATATCGCTTTTTGAAGCTGTGAATCAATGACATCCTGCGTACCAGCCGCGGGGACACCCAAGTTCATGAGCTCCACATTTCTACCAGATCGAGCGATCGCTTTGCTTAGCAGGTAAGGAAAGCTCTCCTCGTGGCTGGTTGTCCCAACTCCCGCCGTCAAACTATCGCCGATAGCGACGTATCTTATTCTCTTGGTGGTGCTGGGAGAAGTGTTGATGGAGTATGCTCCGGGAGTGTTAGGGTTAATAAGGTGTTGCTCCGCAATCCTACGATAGATGGATGCATAAGACCTGTTGAGCACAAATCCACCCGCAAGCAAGAAAAGAACGAGCGCAAACAAGAGTTTCATATATTCGAGTGTACCAGAAGAGAGGTGTATGAAATATCGCCGCTGATTTGTTAGTATTCCTGTGGCGTTTGAAATATTTATATTCCGTCATTCTTAAAATATCAGACGCATTCAATACACACATCTTTTTCGGAATGGGTACCCCGACATTCTTCAGGCAGGCTCAATCCCTTACTTTTCTAAAAAATACCCGCTTGTTCTAGTGGATATTTTTGTTGGCGGGCCATACGGGAACTGTTTCGAAACCTTGGACGGCGTAGTGCCGAGCAACTGAGGTATGGTCTGATGTGGGTAGAGCGCTAGGCTCACAAAGCCTTGTCTTGTCCAGGATCTGCTAGATACATCTTGTAAAAACGTCGCATGTGGGGAATCCATTCGGGTAGCCGTTCGAATGAGATTGGGTATAGAAGATTTACAAGTAGAGCTCTTCCGTGCGGTCCCGCATCCCATAAGCGAATAGTGGCCAGAGATTGCAGAATGTCTCGTGTGAGCTTTTTAGCCGCCTTTTGATCCTTTGGGTTAGTAAATTTCCCGTATAACTTGTGGTATGACCCGATATCACGAAGATTCACTTCAAGGTCTCCGTTCTCTCTAATAAATGCAAGTACCTCGTCTTTCACTTGGCGAAAGTATTTCGCTCGTCTTACGCGCTCTGAGCCGTTTGGCTCACCTTTTATACTACTAGTTTGATCGGTGAGACTGAAAGGCGCGTCACGGTCAGGCGTCGATCTTCCAATGAAGTCGTTATTGATTACATGTTGAAGTTCGTGGTTTATGATTGCCTCAGTCTTGACCCCACTATCGGTTCGAACAATAACAAGGGGAACGTCAAACGTTTGTTCGTTGATCGTACTTCTCATCTCGAGTTGTTCCCCAACATGGTATTTGTCTTCGATGATACGATTATCGTCTTCAGTCTCCGTTAAAGTAGCAAAGTCACGTAGTTGGTCAATAACAACCATGACGCAACCGTTTGTTTTTCGTAAGCGGACACTTCCGTATGGCCTGCTACCAGTGATGTGCCTAAAGAATAGTATTCCCGCCAGCTTTTCGTCGATGGATTCAGGTGTTCGTCCCTGTGCGTATTTTTGAAGGAGTGCGTTATAAAATGTAGATGCTGATTTCTTGCGTTTAAAAAATCGATCAACCACCTTCAGATAGACTGGTCTTAGCGAGGGGTCGATATTTGAGAGCTCTTTATTAATATTTTCGGATAATGCATCGGTTGGTTCTTCCGAGCTCGAGTCTCTGAGGATCCGCTCAATTCTAAGACTGGCAACGGCCATTTCGTGACGTCGCTCGATGAGTTTCATCTGACGCTTTTCCAGAGTTGCTATTTCATCGGGTGTTTTTTTGTGAGCGCCAAAATCCTTTTCGAGCATGAGCGCTATTTTAATGAGCGTGCCACGATCTGTCTACGATAACTAAGTATTCTGGATAAACAAAAATCCCCGCCATTTCAGCGGAGATTTTTGTTGGCAGGCCATGGGGGAATTGGTTCGAAACTTTGGATGATGGCCAAGCTTGATTCCTGGGTATACCGTTCTGAGCGTATGTTATCGAATATGCCGTCGTCGGACTTGGAGGGGATTCTCTCTTTTTTGGGAATAGCTGAGCGTTTAAAGAGCACTCTTCGATATAATTCGAT